>JALONE010000331.1 GCA_025455125.1 Bacteroidota bacterium | reverse complement strand
GAGATGGCAACCATCGGTTTCTTCAGCCGGGCGATCTTGTCGATTGCATCGCAATGTTCGCGCCGGACGAATCCCGTCATTTCTCCCGAGCGGGTGTAGAAGTGCATTTGGATGATGATGAGGTCGGCACGTTGCGCCCGGGCGACGACCGTGTCGCAATCGCAAGCGCTGCTTCCGCCATCGATGCGGGCATAGTCGATTTTCCCAAACCGGTCGCGGAGCAGTTCATGGAAATCGCGCCCCGGTTCCGGATCATCGCGTTCGCATAGAACGAGGTCCAGCACCCGCATGTTTGTCTGAGGATCCAGCGGAAGGACATTCTTCCCGTTTCCAAGCACCGTCACGGCATCGCGTGCGATCTGGCGAGCAAGTTCCTGGTGCTCCCGGCTTCCGACCACATCCGCTACCCGGTCGACGTCGATCAGGCGTTTGCGATGAAGTCCCAACCGCTCCTTTTCTTTGAGAATCCGCATCACAGACTCGTCGATCTGCGATTCAGCGATCTCGCCCCGCCGAACAGCCGCGATGACGGCATCGATGGCAATGTCTGGATCCACCGGCATGAGGACGAGGTCGATTCCGGCTTTGACGGCAAGCACCGCCGCCTCACCCGGTTCATAGTTCGCCGTAATACCGCGCATTTGGAGCGCATCCGACACCACGAGACCGTTGAACTTCAATTCATTGCGCAGGAGTTCCGTCGTGATCTTCGGCGAGACGGTGGCGGGAATCGAAGTGACGGAATCGATCGCCGGCACCGCAAGGTGACCGATCATCACAGACCCGACGCCTTGCGCAAGGATCCGTTTGTACGGTGCAAGTTCGAACGTGTCCAGACGCGACCGATCGAAGTTCAGCACGCTCAGCCCCAGATGCGAATCGACATCTGTATCTCCGTGGCCTGGAAAATGCTTCACTGTTGCGATCATGCCGCCGTCCGCCGTGCCGCGCGCGAAGGCGGCTCCCATATCGGTCACCAGCGCGGGATCATCCCCGTAGGCGCGTGTGTTGATGACCGGGTTGCGGGGATTGTTGTTGACGTCGATCGTCGGCGCGTAATTCTGGTGCACGCCCAGCGCACGTCCTTCCCGCGCGGTCGCTCGTCCGACCGCATACGCATGGTCCGGATTGCGCGTTGCGCCGATCGCCATCGCATTCGGGAATGTCGTCGTATTTCGCACGCGCATCGCGACGCCGTACTCGAAGTCTCCGGCGATGAGGAGCGGAATCGGCGCGAGCCCCTGCAATCGATTCACCTGAACGGCATATTCATAAACATCCCCGAGCGAGAAGACAAATCCGCCTATCTTGCGCTTCGCCGTGAGGCGCTCGAGTTCCTGCCAATCTCTCGAGTCACGCGCCATGTAATTGCCCGGCGTCCAGACGACGAACATCTGCGACACTTTTTCTTCCAGCGACATCCGAGTGAAGGCCGTCGTCGCCCACGCCTCGGTCTGCGCCGGTAGCTCATTCGCCGCAGGGGGTGTGGGATTGAGGCAGGAAAGGAAGAAGCAGGGAACGGAAAGCAGAATCCACAGTGAACGTCTCACGATCACTCCATGATGTCGAGAACTGTTATGACTTCTTCTTCGCGAACTCCGGATCGACCTTCACCAGCGCAACGACGGCGAATCCGGGAAGGGTTGAGAGCATGACCCACAGGAAGAAGTGCGCATATCCGATCTGCTCCTGGAGCCATCCGCTGAGCATGCCGGGGAGCATCATGCCGAGCGCCATGAATCCAGTGCAGATGGCATAGTGTGCGGTCTTATGCTCTCCTTCCGAGATCATGATCATGTACATCATATAGGCGGTGAATCCGAAGCCATAGCCGAACTGTTCGAGCGCGACGGCAGCATTGATGAGGAGGAAATTCTCGGGCTGCACCTGGGAGAGATAGACGAACGCAAGGTCCGGCGAATGCATAATGATCGCCATCGGCCAGAGCCACCACCGGAGCCCTTTGAGGGAGATCAGATACCCGCCAAGCAATCCGCCGGCTGTGAGTGCGATGATGCCGACCGTTCCGTAAACGATCCCGACTTCGCTCGTCGTCAGGCCCAGGCCGCCTGCTTCGCGCGGATCAAGAAGAAACGGCGAAACGAGTTTGACGAGCTGTGCTTCGGCGAATCGATAGAAGAGGAGGAAAAAGAGAATGACGACGATCTCCTTCTTCGCAAAGAACAGGCGGAATGTCCTTACGAACTCGCTCAGCACGGAACCAGACCCGGACGCGAGCGTCGGCTTGTCCGCGACGGGACGAGGGAGAATGAACTTGTGATAGACAAAGAACGCGATGAACACGGTCGCGATGATCCAGAACGTCACCGACCACGCGGTCTTCAGTCCTTCCAGAGCGCCGCCGTAATGCTCTTCAAGCTGACCGGCGAGGACAACAAGGGCGCCCTGACCCGAGATCATCGCGATGCGATAGAATGTACTCCGTACGCCGACGAACGCCGCCTGCTGCGATTGTTCGAGACTCAGCATGTAGAATCCATCCGCCGCGATGTCGTGCGTGGATGAGGCGAATGCCATGAGCCAGAAGACGGCGATGGTGTACTGGAAGAACGCGGGAGCGGGAAGGGTCAGCGCGACGCAGGCGAGTGCAGCCCCGATGAAGAACTGCATCGAGACCACCCAGAACCGCTTCGTCTTGAACATGTCGATGAAGGGGCTCCACAGCGGCTTGATGACCCAGGGCAGATAGAGCCAGCTGGTGTACAGGGCGATGTCGGTGTTCGAAATTCCGAGCCGCTTGTACATCACCACGGACACGGACATCACCATGACGTAGGGAATGCCTTGTGCGAAGTAGAGGGTGGGGATCCAGGACCAGGGTGAACGGGATGCGGTAGCAGAGGACATGTCGTTCCTTCCATGAAGCAAGAGCGAATAGATCAAGGATACATGATCCAAGCGAGCAATTCGGGACTTGGATTCTTGGTCCTTGAGGCTTGTCTGGAT
>JALONE010000330.1 GCA_025455125.1 Bacteroidota bacterium | reverse complement strand
TCTCCCATGCTTGCAAGTCCCTTCTCCACAAGCTGCCGCTTCAACAGTTCGAGCACATGTTCCGCGCTTTCACATTGGTCATCCGAAATGACGCCGCGAATTCCCCAGACAAGATTCAGTCGCCGCAGGACTCGCTCCTGCTTGGTCACCGCAATGATCGCCGCTTGCGGCCGATAGCGGCTGAGCCGGATCGCCGTGACCCCTGTGTGCGTCACCGGCACGATGCAGGTTGCCCCCACCTGCTTGGCCAGAACGCAAGCCGCGCGCGCAATGGCATCGAACACGACATCTCCCTGACTGACCTCGCCAAGGGCGAGATGATCATCCATGCTCCCCTCCGCTCGACGGATGATCCGGTTCATCACGGCTACAGCCTCGACGGGGAAGCGTCCCACGGAGGTTTCTCCGCTGAGCATCACAGCGTCCGCACCGTCCAGCACCGCGTTGGCAACGTCGGTTGCCTCCGCCCGCGTCGGCCGGGGGTGTTCGATCATCGATTCCAGCATCTGCGTTGCAATAATGACCGGTACCCCCGCCTGATTGCACTTGCGCGCGATCAACTTCTGCATCAGCGGAACATCCTCTGGCGCCATCTCGACCCCCAGATCGCCGCGAGCGACCATCACGCCGTCCGCTTCCCGAAGAATCGCGTCGAGATCCGCGACCGCTTCTTGCTTCTCGATCTTCGCAATAATGGGGACCGGCACCCACTTCTTGGTCTCTTCCTCGATCAGCGCCCGCAGATCACTGATATCGGATGCACGCTGAACGAATGAGAGTGCGATGTAGTCAACCCCCTCCGCTAATCCAAACTTCACATCGATGATGTCCTTTTCCGTGATGGACGACGTGCTGAGAGTGACACCGGGAAGGTTGATCCCTTTCTTCTCTCCGAGGATCCCCCCATGAATCACACGGCAACGCACATCATTGCCGTCGACACCAAGGACCTCGAGCCGCAGTTTTCCGTCGTCGAGCAGCATCGGATCACCCGCCCGCACATCCTTGGGGAGCAGTTTATACGACGTCGACACTCGCTTCTCGTCACCGACGATCTCGTCCGTTGTGACAACGATCTCTGACTGATCTTTCAGTTCGACCGTCTTGCTCGCGAGTTTGCCGGTCCGGATCTTCGGTCCACCGAGATCCTGCAGGATCGCGATCTGTTCTCCGGTCAACCGCGCGGCCTCGCGCACATTACGGATGACGTCCCGGTAATCCTCGTGGGATCCATGCGAAAAATTCAGCCGCGCGACGTCCATTCCGGATTTGATCAGCCGGACCAGCATGTCGACGGAATTCGTTGCCGGTCCGATCGTGCAAATGATCTTCGTGCTTGCAAAGGGACGTGTTTCGATCATGCGTTCATTCCTCGAGATTCTTCCATGATCCGGACCAATTCGGGGAGGATCGTTCCCGATGCGCCGCGAAGCAATTCGTTCGCATGCCGCGAGAGATCCGTTTCCTCCGTGTTCACTTCAACAAGATACGCTCCTGCCTGTCGAGCATGGATGGGAATGCCGGCAGCCGGATAGACAACCCCGGAAGTGCCGACGCTCAGACATAATTCGCATCGCCCTGCCGCTTCGTGAGCCTCGTCGAGTTCGTCCTGCGGCAGCATCTCCCCGAACCACACGACATCTGGCCGGATGAGCCCGCCGCACGCTGCACAGCGTGGAACTTGCACCTCATCGCTTACATGGACGTCGTTCGCGAATGTGCCGCAGGAAACGCAATAGCTCCGCTCGATATTCCCATGCAATTCCAGCACTCGCGAACTCCCTGCTCGACGATGCAGATTGTCGACGTTTTGAGTCACGAGCGTGAAATCGGGAATAAGCTGTTCCATTCGCACGAACGCCGTGTGCCCCGGATTCGGCCGGACATCCTGCAATATGGTGCGGCGATAGCTGTACCACTCCCAGACGAGTTGTGGATTCCGCATGAAGGCATCGAAGTTCGCCAGTTCCTCAGGTCGAAGCTTGTTCCATATTCCCCCGTCACCCCGAAACGTCGCAACGCCGCTTTCCGCGGAAATGCCTGCGCCCGTCAACACGCAGACGGAACGGACCGTTGATAGAAGCGTGCGGAGCGTTTGCGAAATCGTCATGGAACAGGCATGAGTGTAAGCAGTTCCTTGCAGGACCGCTCGACGATGGAGCGCTCCATCGGCATTCCCCGCATCCCGCCATTCAGCCACAGTTGGATCTGATCGGCGTAGTGTCGGGAAAAGACCTGTCCGGACTGCCCCGGCGGCGTTACCGCCTGTGTTGCGTTGCGGTCAGAGAGGTCGAAGAGCTGGCGTGTGGAAGGCCCCACAGCGGCATCGAACGGTGCCGAAAGGAAATACTGTGAGACATTCACGGTCGAGTGCGCGCCCCCGACGGGGAACGGACCGATGTTGAATACTCGCGCCAGGATCGGATGGGCGCCAAATACATGATTGAACCGCACCTGGTGGATGGATCCCCACTGCCAATCTTTGACCTGCCCGCCCATCTGATCGCGGAGATTTCCGATGGCTTCGCCAAGACTCCTGCGGATGATCGCGTCTCGTGTTTCACGTTCCGGCGTCCGCACATCGTGTTCCTTCGATCCGGCGAGTTCCATGCTTGCCTCCTTGCAGTCCTCCGCCCGTGCGAAATCCGCGCGGGAGGCGCCGCTTAGAACACTATCATGGACCCGCCGCCCTACCGCACCACCGCTTTCCCCAGCCCCGCGTTCTGCGACGAGTCGAACGCCCGGATCACTACCACGTGTTCTCCGGCCGCGAGCGACGCCAGCCGCAGCGTGCCGGACTCCTGGCGCGAATCCGCTATCCCGTCGCCCGGGTCGAGCGCGAACCACGGCCCCGCGTCCACCGAGGCTTCAATCCTCCGCACCGGCGACGCCGCGTCCTCAATCGTGAAATCGAGCAGCAGCGCGGCGCCTTCGCGGCGCGGCGCGCCCAGCCGCACCAGCGGCGGCGTGTGATC
>JALONE010000329.1 GCA_025455125.1 Bacteroidota bacterium | reverse complement strand
TTCGGCCAGCTTCCGCACTTCATCCGCAACAACGGCGAAGCCGCGTCCCTGCTCGCCAGCCCGCGCAGCCTCGATGGCAGCGTTCAAGGCGAGCAAGTTCGTCTGATCAGCGATATCATTGATCACGCTGATGATCGCACCGATCTGGTTGCTGGACTTTCCGAGTTCGCGGACCATATCTGTCGAATACTTCACGACGTTCGCAATGCTCTTGATTCCATCCACCGTCTCGGAGACAACATTCCCCCCCTGCTCGGCTGCCTGTTTCGCCTTCTTCGCCGTCTCGGCAGCTGCACTGGCATTCCGGGAATTTTCGATGATCGTCTTCGTCATTTCCTCCACCGCGCCTGCCACTTCACCGGCCTGTGACGTCTGCTCGTGCGCGCCTGCGGCCATTTCCTCCGTACTGCTGGAGATCTGCGCACTCGCGCTCGCCACGGCAACGGTCGCTTCAGAGACCTGGAGGAGCGATTCACGGATGGAACCGACGAAGCCATCGAAGGCCCGCGTCAGTTGCCCGATCTCATCAACGCCGGAACTTTTGAACTGAAGGCTCAGGTTGGCATTATTCATTGCGGCCGTCACGTCAGCGACCGGCTTGACCACGACCGCCGTGATGAACGCGAAGAGGGATACGATGCCAATGGCGAGGATGGCAAGGCTGACACCGAACGCAATCCACCGATTGGCGGAGACATATTCCTTGATCTCCTCGTGGTCCAGGCTCAACACCATCGAGCCCGTCCGCGTCCCCCCGGTCGTAATGGGTGCGATGCCGATCGTATGGTCTTCAAGCTCAACCGAGACCGCCTTGTCCGATCGGAGTCCTTCTTTCACCTCCGCCAGGATCGAAGCCACCTGTTCCGCATTGATCCCTGTCAAGACCGTGCCGTCCTGTTTCACCGCCGCGGCAAATCGGACACCGCTGAGGGATTTCAACCCGGACATGGCGCCATTGACAGAAGCCACATCTTCGAACAGCATCCCGGACGCGGCACCCGCCGCCGACATCTGTGCGAGGGCGATGGCTTTCGCCTGGAGGGACGTGCGCAACTGCGCCTCTTCCCGTGACGGAAAGAAGAAGAAGATGAACGCCCCGGTCAACGCGAGGAATAGCCCCACAGCGGCGGTGAACTTCTGTCGAATCGTGAGACGATCAAGCATCGTGGACATCGTTCAACCTTCCATGAATGATTCAATCGATGATCAGCGCGCGACGAACATCGAAGCGGCAGAACCCTCCGTGGGCACCACCGCGCCGATGAGCGCAGCCATCTTCTGATTCACTACAACCTTGACCTTCCCCTCGACAAGCGTCACGGCACATAGCGCACCCTTCGCCACGAGACTCTCGTCGAGGACGCAGATACCGACTTTGTCGCCGACCGCCTGTTCGCGCAAGTAGTCGAACGACGCACTGAGGATGAGATCGTCCTCCTTTTCCGGCACCAGGATCAGCTTGATGCCGCCTTCCACGGTCAGCTTTCGATAGAACGTCGCGACGTCCTTGAGATCCTTCGGCCGTCCAATAACCACTTTCACGCCCTGACCCGCCCCGGCGCGTGCCAGCTCCTCGACCTTCTTTTCCGACATCGTCGACGAGAGGACGCCGACCGCCGTCGTTCCGGGCATCAGCATCTTCATGACGCCGATCTGTTGACCTGTGCTCTGCGCCGCCGCACCGCTCACCCACGCCAACATCACCATCGCCACCATCACACTGCGATCCCATCGCTTCATCGGCTTTCCCTTTCCTTCCTTGGGTGTATGTCCCGTCTCACCGCCGCGCCAGCGCGCGCGTGCTTCCGCCACGTTGCGCCGAGTGTTGGTGTCCATCAACCTTGAACTTGGAGAGCAGCTCGCTCAGCCGTTCCGTCAATTGTTTCAACTCCTCCGACGCCCGGGCGATCTCTTGCGTGCCTCGCGCCGATTCGCCGGTCACCGTGCTGATGGCCTCCACATTCTTGCTGATCATCTCGCTCGTCGTGGATTGCTCCTCACTCGCGGCGGCGATCTGGGTGACCATGTCGGTCACCTTCTGCGAGATCCCAACGATCTCGTTCAACGAGGTTCCGGCACGGTCGGCAAGTTTGATTCCTTCGTCGACGTGCTTGGTTCCCTTTTCCATCGCGGTGACGGCGCCATGCGTGTCACCCTGGATCTTCTTGATCATCGTGGCGATCTCTTTGGTGGCCTTGGTCGTCCGTTCGGCAAGCTTGCGCACTTCGTCCGCAACGACGGCAAAACCGCGTCCTTGTTCGCCAGCGCGGGCCGCTTCGATCGCCGCGTTCAGTGCCAGCAAGTTCGTTTGGTCGGCGATGTCATCGATGACGCCGATGATCTCGCCGATCTGGTCGCTGGACTTCCCGAGTTCCTGCACCGTCGCGGCGGAGACGCGGACAACTTCGGCGATGCTTTTCATGCCGTTGATGGTCTCTTCCACCACGGAACCCCCTTGCTCGGCAGACGCGCGCGCTTGTTTGGCGGTGTCGGCCGTCATAGAGGCATTCTTCGCATTCTCCATGATCGTCCGGGTCATTTCTTCGACCGCGCTCGCCACTTCGTGCGCCTGCGAGGTCTGTTCCTGCGCGCCGGCGGCCATCTCTTCGGTCACCGTGCTGATACGCGAAGAGGCATCATGGGTCTCCGAAGCCACGCTGACCACCTGAACCATCAATCCGCGGACTTGTTCGACTGCGCGGTTGAATCCATTGGTCAGGCGACCGATCTCGTTCTCGCCCCCTGGCGGGAGTGACGCCGTCATGTCGCCATCGGCAAACTTTTCAACCTCCGCAAGGATCGCGTTGATGCTCCGGACCAGCGTTCGGGCGATGAAGAAGGCGACACCAAGACCGATCGCGAGCGCAATGCCGCTGACGATCACAATGAAGAGGACGTTCGTCGCGACTTGACCTTGCATTTCGTCGAGCGAATAGCCGACGATAATGGTCCCTAAGTTTTTTCCGCCGTACTGGA
>JALONE010000328.1 GCA_025455125.1 Bacteroidota bacterium | reverse complement strand
ATGCTCGTAATATCCTGCCCGGTGTTCGATGCCAACGGTCTCCGCAACGCTGATCTGCACATGGTCGATGTAGTTGCGATTCCAGAGCGGTTCAAAGATCGCGTTGCCGAATCGGAACACGAGAATATTCTGGACGGTTTCTTTTCCGAGATAATGATCGATGCGGAAGATCTGGTGTTCATGGGCGATGGCGTGAAGCTCCCGATTGAGCGCGGCTGCCGTGGCCCCGTCCCGTCCAAACGGTTTCTCAATGACCATGCGGCGCGTGCCAAGCGAATCCGATTCGTTCAGGAGTCCGGCCACATGCAGGCTTCGTGCGACGGGCGCATAGAGGTCGGGGGCGATCGCGAGATAGAAGAGCGCGTTGGCCGGCGCGATTGGCGTTCCCTAGATTCGGCGTGCGATCGATTCGTACAGAGACGGATCTCCGATGTCTCCGGCAATGTACCAAAGCCGGGACGCGAACTGGTTCCACTCGTCGGGCGAGAATCCCTGTTCTCCCGCAAGCCATTTCCTCATTGTCGACCGAAACTCGTCGTCGGAAAACCGGGAACGCGATACGCCGATGATCTGAAAAGGCTCGGAAAGACGCTTCTTTTGCACATTTCGGAACAATGCGGGGATCAACTTTCGCCCGGTCAGATCGCCCGAGGCGCCAAAGATCACGATCGAGGTCATCATAAGTGTCAGTATACTCAGGAGGCCCGCGAGGAGCAACCGTCCCGATCGCAAGGAATGCTTTGAGATGTCGTTAGAAATGTGCTTATTAAAGGAGAATGTTCTTCTCTTTCTCGTGAAGGTGGTAGTGCTGATGGCCAACATTCCGGTTCATTCCTTTCATATTCCCGTCCTGGGTCTTGCCTTCTCGATCGACACGCCGCTTCGTGTCGCGCGGTACGGCATTTCGTCCGTCATGTCCATCGTAGACGACATCCTCATTGAGCATATGCGCGATCAGTATGCGCGCTTGCACAATGAACCGTACGAACCGATCCCTCAACGGGAGCATGACAGCCGGGCACGACGCATCACGGCGTACCTGAATCTGGTCCAGAAGCTCGTCGACCGGCAGCTCGAATCGCTTCGCGCGGCCGCATTTGAGAAAGGAAGCGAGATCGTTCGATACTTCGAGCTCCTGCCGGACCAATCGCCGCTCAAACGTCTCTACACCCGCATGATGCACACGCAGGATGCGAGCGAGAAGCGCCAGTTGGAAGACCGCTTGCGCGCCGAGATCGTTGCCGGCGACATCGACGTCAACATCATGACGAAGGTCGACAAGGTGAATGTCGATCATGCGCGTCATCCGCTTCCGGCGGAGTTCTCCGACGCCGTCGCCGCTCTCCGCGGCTTCGCATCGAGCGACCTTCGATCATCCGTGGTCCTTTCGGCCGGGCTCAACCAGCGGCTGTTCTCGTACATCGCCCAGCGGTCCGAATTCCTCCCCGACGCCGACGGAAAGCTCAACAAACGCGTCACACTCAAGGTCAGCGACTATCGTTCCGCGTACATCCAGGGGAAGATCCTCGCCAAGAAGGGGGTATGGGTCTCCGAGTTCCGTGTCGAGTCCGGACTCAATTGCGGCGGACATGCGTTCGCAACCGACGGATTTTTGCTTGGACCGATCCTGGAAGAATTCCGACTTCAACGCGAAGCACTTCGAACGGAACTCAACACGTTGTATGCGGCGGCGTTGCGTGAGCGGGGAATTCCTGTTCCGCAGTCTCCGATGTCATTCCGCGTCACAGCGCAAGGCGGTATCGGTACTTCCGAGGAGGATGCATTCCTCCGGAACCACTACGCGCTCGACGGAACCGGCTGGGGTTCCCCCTTCCTGCTTGTTCCCGAAGCCACCAACGTCGACGACGACACACGCCGGCGCCTCGCCCGAGCGCGGCGGGAGGACTATTATCTGAGCGACGCTTCTCCCCTCGGCATCCGGTTCAACAACATCCGAGACACCGCGAGCGAGCAGACCATTCTCAAGCGGTTCGAGGAAGGCCGCCCGGGGAGTCCCTGCAAGAAGAAATTCCTCGTCTCCAACACGGAGTTCACGACCGAGCCGATATGCACCGCCTCGCGTCAGTACCAGAAACTCAAGATCGACCAGTTGCGCGCGAGCGATCTCGCGCCTGAGATCGTGGAACAACGGATCACATCGGTGATCCAAAAGGCATGTCTCTGTGAGGACCTTGCTGCGGCCGCGTACCTCGGCAACAACACGAACGGAGCATCACAGCATTCCGTCGCCATTTGTCCGGGACCGAACCTCGCGTTCTTCTCCCGCATCGCCTCACTGGAGGAAATGGTCGGATACATCTATGGGCGCGTGCAGGATTTCGTCGATGCAGACCGTCCCCACATGTTCATCAACGAACTGCGGCTGTACGTGGACTACCTGCGTGAGGAGGTCCAGAAACGGCTGGATTCCCTGACCGCGAAGGACTCGAAGCACTTTACGGGTTTTCGCGAAAATCTCAACGCCGGGATCGCGTACTATCGCGATCTTATCCCAATGATCGCATCGCTCACCGAGCAATGCCGAGCTTCGATGGAAGATCATCTCTCCGCGCTCGAGGCAGAGCTCGCCGACCTCTTGATCCCGAACCCTGCCGAGTCTGCTGTGACCGTTTAATTGACTCCCATCAGGACAGAGATACACTTCGTTCTCCGGAACATTCGCCGGCGTCGTCCGTCTTATTCTTTTCCCAATCACGAACCCCCGATCGATCACCTGATTCCCTATGAAATCTCGCGTCCGTTTCATCTCGATCATCGTCATTGCCGTCGCTGCCGCCGGTTATTTCTATTTCTCGCGCGGCGATTCGACCATCGCCGGTCCCGGTACCGGATCCCGTACTCCCGGCGGCGCCGACCGTTCTACGATCGTCAATGCCGTCGTGTTGACATCGGCCCCCTTTGCCGAACGTATCTCAACCACGGGAACGATCCTCGCGGATGAGGAGGTGGACCTGCGGAGCGA
>JALONE010000327.1 GCA_025455125.1 Bacteroidota bacterium | reverse complement strand
GTTGACCTTGTGACGGATGACTATTACGAACAAGAACTGCGTCATCAGGAACGCATTGATGAAGTGCGACGGGCGAAGGAAGATCGGTTCACGCCGGCCGTCCTCGTCGTGAACGGTGCGATCGAGATCCGGTTTCCTTCGGAGATGCCCCGCGCGACCGCAGAAGGAGAGGTCATCCTGTATCGTCCCTCGGACCGCCGTCTGGACAGGACGTTCGACCTTGCACTCGATCCCACGAGCACGCACACGATCCCTTCGTCCGCAGTGACGCCCGGACGGTGGCGTGTGAAGGTTCGTTGGACCATTGACGATTCGACGTATTATCATGAATATTGCGTGACGACCCCATGACGCTCGCACTCGTTTCCGGATTTCTCCTCGGCTTTCTCAGCAGCGCACATTGCGTCGGCATGTGCGGACCGATCGTGCTGGCCACCTCGACATCACGCGAGAAATTCTCGCGCTTTGTCACAGGAAGACTCTTGTATAATGGTGGCAGAGTGATCACATATACGGCCATGGGGGGCCTGCTGGGTCTGCTCGGCTTCGCCATTCCGCTCCCGGATACGCAGCGTTGGATCTCCATCGGCGCAGGCGCGAGCGTTATCCTGTTTGCGCTGATGCCGCAAATGGGGAATTGGATGCAGCGGCGATCCGGACCGCTTGGCCGGATGACCGCGCTGGTCTCGGCGGGCATCGGACGCCTGGCGCGGAAGGAAGAACTTCCGGCACTGTTCAGTCTCGGACTGCTGAATGGCCTTCTGCCATGCGGGCTCGTGTATGTCGCGCTGGCCGCAGCGCTCGCGTATGCGGAACCGGTCCTCAGCATGTCTTTCATGGCGGGCTTTGGCGTCGGCACCGTTCCTGTGATGGTCGGCGTTGCACTCTTTCCACGGATGTTCTCTCAGCCAGTCCAGCAGCGGTTGTTGCGGGTCGTCCCGCTCTTCACGATCCTGGTCGGCGCGTTGTTGATCGTCCGCGGATTGAATCTGGGTATTCCCTACATCAGCCCGAAGCTTGTTCCACTGACAGAACAAGCCGAGCCTGAATGTTGTCACTGAGCAGAATGAACGATCGTTGAAGGAACACATGGCGGAGACAATTCAAGTACGCGTCACTCGCATTCGGCCCGAGGCCATGGAATTGCCGTTGCCGGCATACGCGACGAATGGTTCCGCCGGGATGGATCTGAATGCCGATGTGGAGGAGCCGCTCGTGATCGCACCGGGACAGACAGTGCTCGTGCCGACCGGCATCGCGATCGAACTGCCAGAGGGATTTGAGGCGCAAGTGCGACCCCGTTCCGGCCTCGCGGCAAAGCACCAGATCGGGATCCTGAATGCGCCGGGAACGATCGATTCCGACTATCGTGGAGAGGTGAAGGTCATTCTCACGAATTTCGGGAGCGAACCATTTACAGTTCGACGCGGTGATCGCATCGCGCAGATGATCGTTTCCCGATACGTCCGCGTGACATGGGAATCCGTCGAGTCTTTGAATAATTCTGCCCGGGGAGCCGGAGGATTCGGTCACACCGGGATCAACCATCGTCCGTAAACGCCCATGGCCACCAAGCGACAACGTCAAACCAAGCGATCGTCCGAACAAAGCCGCTTCGACAAAGAACTGCGGTGGGATTCCCTGTTCTCGTCTCTGGGACGCATCGAGATCGTCCTTCTCGTCGGGGGCGTCCTGCTCCTGATGGTGCTCATCTATACCATTCACACCATCCTTTCACCATTCCTCGCGCTGGGGGCGATCCTCTTCCTGCTCTTTCCGCTGAGGCGTTACGTGCTCGCGCGGACGGTAATGTGGTTGGCCATCATTCTTTTCTCGATTTGGTTTCTCGACGCCGTTTCGACGATCCTGGTCCCATTCGTGATCTCGCTCGTCTTCGCGTACATGCTGGACCCGGTCGTTGACCTGTTCGAAACCTGGAAGATCCCGCGCAAGGTCAGTTCACTGGTGCTCATCCTCCTGTTCATCACAGGGGTGACGCTCGCGATCTTCTTCGTTCTGCCGATCGCCGTTGGTCAGTTGGAAGGAATGCTCGATGCGCTCTCCCGGATGACCAACGACCTCCGCGCGACACTTTGGAACAGCAAGGTGCTCAAGTTGCTGGAGCGCTACGGCATCAGCATGGAAGAACTGCGTCAGACGCTGCAAAGTCGGCTGACGCCGAGCCTGGAGGATATCCTCCGCGGAATGGTCCAGGCTGTCGGCAGCGTCATGAGCGGCATCTCCAGCTTCATCACGCAGATCGTGTACCTCATTCTGATCCCGTTCCTGACATTCTACTTCCTGACCGATTTCCCGAAGCTCTCGACGCGCTTCCAGAAGCTCTTCCCGCGCCACATCCGTCCTCGGATCGAACAATACATGCGTCAGGCGGATGAACTCATCGGACACTATCTTCGCGGTGCGTTGATCGTCGCCATTCTGCAGGGGATCGCCGTCAGCGTCCTCTTCTCGGTGGTGGGCATTCGGTATGCACTGTTGCTCGGGTTGCTGGCGGCGCTCCTTGACCTGATCCCGTATTTCGGCCTCATTGTGATGATGGCGTTATCCGGGGTCGTCGCCACGCTGAGCGATCCTCCCATCCTGCCGCGGGCATTCATGGCGATCGGCATCGTGGGCGTGCTACACGTGATCGAGGTCGCGGTCCTATCGCCGAAGATCGTCGGCAGCAAAGTCGGACTTCATCCGCTCCTCATCATTCTTTCCCTGCTCATCTTCATGTATTTCATGGGATTCGTCGGTCTGCTCATCGCCGTGCCGACGACCGCGCTCGTCATCCTCTTTGTGCGCGACTGGGAAGAGCGTCGTCATGGACCGCACCACGGACAGCGCTTGATGAACGGCACGCTGTTTCTCGTTTCCGTCCCGATCGGCAACCTTGAGGATTTCACCTTGCGCGGCATCCGGGTGCTGAAGGAGGTCGACCTCGTCGTGTGTGAGGAACACCGCGAAGGGAAACGACTCCTGCGCGCGCTCGACGTTGAGAAGCCAACGGTGCTCCTGAACGAACACGAGGAAGAAGAGGGGACTGAGGAGGCCATGGCGGCGCTACGGAAGGGGAAACTCGTCGCACTCATCTCTGATGCAGGAACGCCGGTCTTCTCGGATCCCGGCCGATTGCTCGTTCAGCGCGCATCGGAAGCGGGGATGCGCATCGTCCCGGTGCCGGGAGCATCCTCGCTGATGCCCGCGCTCATCGTGTCCGGTTTTCCCATCAAGGAATTCACCTTCCGCGGCTTTCTCTCAGTCAAGAGGGATGAGCGCATTCGGCAGCTACGTGCGCTCAAGGCCGAACCGCGCACCATCGTGTTGATGGATACACCGTACCGAATGGAA
>JALONE010000326.1 GCA_025455125.1 Bacteroidota bacterium | reverse complement strand
GCATGGTCAAGTCGAAATTCGGCAATCAAATCCATCCCGTGCTGAAGACGGTGACGGAGAATGCCGGCATCGACATCGCAACACCGCAAGGTTCGAATGTCTTTTCCGTCGCGGACGGGGAAATCTCGGTCGTCTCGTTCATTCCCGGTTTTGGAAATCTCATCATCATCAATCATTTCGGCGGGTATCGCACTGTCTACGCACACCTCGCGGACGTGCTCGTCAAGGAATCGCAGAACGTACAGGAAGGCACCCTCATCGCCCGGAGCGGCGAAACCGTCGACCAGCCGCTCCTGCATTTCGAACTCTGGAAAGAACGGGAAAAGCAGAATCCCGAAGTGTGGCTGGCCAAACGGCGGTAGCGCATCACATCACGGAATCCAAGGAGTCCCCGGTGAACACAACCGTGCCGGATGATCCCGCGCATCCATTCGCAAATCGCGTTCTCCCGTCGGTCGCGCGTACGACCGCAGGACTGGAGCCGTACGCCGGTCCGTTCGAGAACACCCAGCGGCTGCATCTGCTTCGTCGGACGCTGTCCGGCTTCGATCGAAGCACCATCGCATCGGTCAGCGGCCTCACGTTGGATGCGTTGCTCGATCAGCTTCTCGCCGCACCGTCTGAAGAAACCAGCATGCCGCTTGTCTATTCCACCAGCACGACGGAAACGGTCCCCGTCGGCTCTCCCTGGGTGACGGATACCACGAGCGGCGACAATAGTCGCCGGACCACGTCGTTGCGCGCATGGTGGCTGAGCCTGATGCTCGGACAGACGGTTTCGCTCCGCGAGAAGATGACGTTGTTCTGGCACAACCATTTTGTCACCGCCATGGCGACGGTTGGAAACGCGCGCTTTTCCTACAGGTATGCCGCCCTCCTCCGTCGTCATTCGCTGGGAAATTTCAAGACCCTCGCCCGCGAAGCGACCATCGATGGAGCGATGCTTCGCTACCTGAATGGCAACAGGAACATTCGTACGCGTCCGGACGAGAATTATGCCCGTGAGTTGCAGGAGCTGTTCACGATCGGCAAAGGTCCGCAGGTGGGTCCGGGGGACTACACGAATTACACGGAGGAGGATGTCAAAGAGGCTGCCCGTGTTCTCACCGGCTGGCGGGATTTCGTCGCCACGGACGGCACCATCGGGCAGACCACATCGGAATTCCGCAGTTCGAACCACGACACGGGGACCAAGACCTTTTCCGCCCGCTACGGCAGCACGGTGATCGCAGGGAGCAGCGACGGGCTCGCGGAACTCAATGCCTTGCTGGACATGATCTTTGCCCAGCCCGAGACGGCGCGCTATCTCTGCCGCAAACTCTACCGATGGTTCGTGTACTATATCATTGATGAATGGACGGAATCAAACATCATCGAGCCCCTCGCGCAGACGCTGCGGACGAACGGCTACGACGTTGTCCCCGTGCTCCGTCAGCTGCTGGCAAGTGCGCATTTCTTCGATCCATTGAACATCGGATGCATCATCAAGAACCCGCTTGACCATGTGGTCGGGACGTGCCGCCATTTTTCGCTTGCCATTCCCGCGAGTACGGTCACCATCCAATACGCGATGTGGACCTACCTGGTGAATCAGGCATCGGCAACCCAGCAATTGGTGGGCGATCCCCCCGAAGTGTCGGGATGGGCCGCCTACTACCAGTCGCCGCAATATTATGAATTGTGGATCAACTCCGATACGCTCCCGAAACGGAGCGCCTGGACGACACGGATGATCACCACCGGGTACACGTCCGGAGGAGCCAAGATCCAGGTCGATCCCATCGCATTCGCACAGACATTGTCGAATGCAGGCGATATCAGCGTGCTCGTGCAAGAGACTGCCGAACTCCTATTCCCGATTCCGCTCACCGCCAATCAGGTCACGGCATTGAAGCAGGTTGTCCTCGCCGGACAGGAGGAATACGTGTGGACTTCGGAATGGTCCACCTATCTCGGCGATCCATCGAACACAACCAATCGGACGAAGGTGCTGACTCGGCTCCAATCGTTGCTCCGGTTCATGATGGAAATGCCCGAGTATCACTTGATGTGAGGAGAACGTCACGAACATGAAACGCCGATCATTTCTTCAGCGCGCCGTTCCGGCCAGCGTTCTCCCCTTTCTCCTGGGAGGATTCACACTCAGGGCGTACGGCCGCTCGCCGTTCCTCGAAGCACTCGCGCAGGCCGGCGAGTCCAGCGACCGGGTCCTGGTTCTTGTTCAACTCAGCGGCGGCAACGACGGACTCAATACCGTCATTCCGCGAGATCAATACGGCGCGCTCACCATTGCGCGCAGCAACATCCTCATTCCCGAGACGAGTGTTCTTCCGCTGACCACAGAAACGGGATTGCATCCCCGGATGACCGCGTTGCAGAGCCTCTATCTCGACGGCAAGGTGTGCGTTGTCCAGGGTGTCAGCTATCCCAATCCGAATTTCTCACACTTCCGTGCAACCGACATCTGGCTCACCGGTGCCGATTACAACCAGGATCTCGCATCGGGCATCTGGGGTCGCTACCTCGACACGCAGTATCCGAATTTCCCCGAGGGATATCCGAACGTCAACATGCCGGATCCCCTGGCCATCACGATCGGCTCGGTCGTTTCTCCCGGTCTGCAGGGTCCGGGAGCATTGCTGGGGATGGCGATCTCAAATCCGAGCACCGAGTATCTCCTTCCTGGCGGCTCCGACATCGCCCCGAACACACCGGCGGGGCACGAGTTGACCTTCATCCGCCAAGTGGCGGAACAGACGCAGGTGTACTCGGCCGCCGTGCGCGGAGCGAACAGCCGCGCCACGAATCAGGCGACGTATCCCACATCCAACACGCTCGCGGATCAGTTGAAGATCGTCGCTCGGCTCATCGCGGGGGGATTGAAGACGCGCGTCTACGTTGTCACGCTGGGTGGGTTTGACACGCATTCGACGCAGGTCGATGCGACAGATCATACCATTGGAACGCACGCGACATTGATGGGCAGGATCTCGGATGCCGTCGGCGCG
>JALONE010000325.1 GCA_025455125.1 Bacteroidota bacterium | reverse complement strand
CATCCGCGTAGTTCCACGTTGCTGTCCCAACGTGCATCTCCCACCAGATGCCGACGTACTTCATCGGTTTGATCCACGCGGACGCACCCTCGATCACGGATGGTTCGTTCAGATTGAGTATGATGCTCGAAACGAGGATCTCCGTTGCCTTGTCGCTGACGATGATCGTCCGCCAGGGAGTGCGGCACGGCGTCTGCATGTATGCCTTGTTGCCGACGGCATCCGGTGCGAGGACGGACCGGAGCGTGAATGTCGCCTTGTCGATCTCGACCGCCATCGCGGGATAGTTGACGAGAGCTGCCTCGAACACGTTGATATACAATCCTTCCGCCGATTTCATCATGAGCGGCGTTTGAACGAAGTTCGGACCGAGCACGCTTTTCGAGTAGATCTCTCCGACGTTCTTCCCGATATCCGCATTCACTTCGCTGAGTTTCGATTCCGAGTACGAGTACTCGTTCGTGTCGAAATCCCCCGGGATCCACCACGCCTTGTGATCGCCGGTCAACTTGAACTCTGTCCGTTCGTCCGACACGGTGAAGTATCGGAGGTTGTCCTGCTCGGGGAACTCGTACCGGAATCCCAGACCATCGTCGAACAGGCGGAATACGATATGCATCATTCGGCCATTTTGCTCCGGCTGCTCGAGACGGACACGAAGCTCCGTATGTGCGTTCCGGATGAGCGATCGCTCTCCCCAAACCGGCTCCCAGCGTTCGTCACGCTTGATCTGCTCGCCGCCGGCAAAGCGGAATCCCTCGGTCAGCGATGGTTGGTCCTTCAGTGTAAGGCCCATCTTGGAGAGCGCGATGACGACCTTGTCTCCGCGCCAGAGGCGATACGTTGGAGTTCCATCCCGCGTGAGTGCGAATGTCAGTGTGAGAACCTTGTTGGGCGATTGGATCGTTTGCGCGAACGCGTCAGGTTGTGCGAGAACGAAGAGCAGAAGAACCGCGATGAATCGGAGCATGATCAGCCTCTACGATGCGTTGAAGGAGCCGGAAGGATGCGCGTGCGCTTCTTCGGCGAGTTGACGTGCGGCCTCCTCGCCTAGATAGCGTCGGATCACTCCATGAAGCAGGTACAAAACTGGCGTGAGGATAACGGCGACGAGGAATTTGTAGATGTAATTGACGACACCGATCGCGAGGACGAGGGACAGAGACCATCCGGCGCCCACATAGAAGGCGACCAGCAGGACGACGAAGCTATCGATGAACTGCGAGACGAGCGTCGAGCCGGTCGCGCGGAGCCAGATCATTTTTTCGCCAGTCGACCGTCGCAGCAGCCGGAAGACCGATACGTCGATGAGTTGGCCCACGAGGAATGCGATAAGGGAACCGGCAATGATCCAGAGCCCTTGTCCGAAGATGCTTCTGTAGGCGGCGTCGAGGTCCGTGATGCCGGCTGACTGCTGGCTGCCGATCCAGAAGTCTGCGGGGACGAGGCGAATCGCGAAGAGGACGATGAGATACGCGTAGGCGATCAATCCCGCGGCAAGGAAGGAGAGAAAGCGGACGCCGCGCCGGCCGAAGTATTCATTGATGACATCGGTCATGATGAATACAACGGGCCAGAGGAGAACGCCGGCGGTCAGATTGAAGGAAAGGCCGGACTGGCCGAAGAGCGAGAGGTCCAGCGGAGCGAGGCCGAAGGTGCGTTCGAGGGAAAAGATCTTGACTCCGATGAACTCCGCGATGATGGCATTGGCGACGAAGAAGCCGCCGAGGACGATGAAGAGGCGATTCGGTTTTGAGGACATGGAGCCTGTGCGAGCGTGGAATGTTCAGGAACGGGATAGAGGAATGTGCAAAAATATCGGAGGAAATCCGAGGAGGGCGGGCGGGGGAGGGCATCCCAAGGATGCAAGATTTGCCCAGAGCAAGGCCCAGAGCAAAGCCCAGAGCAAAGCCCAGAGCAAAGCCCAGAGCGCCCCGAGCCGTTGGGAGTAGAAGTCAAAACTCAGAAGTTAAAAGGGTTGGCCAGTGGAGGTACCACCGTGCCCATCCGCCTCTGTCACCGCCATTGGCTCTTGGCAATTGGATATTGGTCTTGTTTGGTTCTTGCTTCTTGAGATCTTGGCACTTCGGCAGAAGTACTCTCCCGGCAGCTTAAGAAGCCGGGAGTCGTGCCAGATGCTCGACCCAGTATTCCAAGGTTGAACTGGGTTAATGTCCCGGTCAGTGACCGGGTAAATGTCCCGGTGGACCTTGCCTCACTCCTTCGGCGCATACAACACCGCCGCCTTTTCCGCAGAGGTCACGATCCCCTTGATGAGCGCGGAACTGAATCCGTTGTGTTCCATCTGGTTCAGTCCCGAGATCGTGCATCCTTGGGGCGTGGTGACCTTGTCCACCTCGCGCTCCGGATGGTTGCCGGCCTCTACGAGCAACGATGCCGCCCCGCGCGCCGTCTGCGCCGCCATCAGCAACGCGTCCTCCGCGTGGAATCCGATCTCGATCCCGCCTTGCGACGCCGCGCGGATCGCCCGAAGGAAGAACGCAATGCCGCATGCGCACAACGCGGTCGCAGGGACCATCAGACTCTCGTCGATGACGACGACCTTCCCCATCGCTTCGAACAAGCGCTGAACCGCCTTCAGATGCGATTCTCCGGCATTGTGCGCTGAGATGCATGTCATCGACTCCCGGATCGCGATGGCGGTGTTCGGCATGACCCGAATGACCGGAACATCCGCCCCCAACGCGCGCTGGATCTGGGCGATTGTCGCCCCTGAGACGATCGAAACCACCACATGGCGCTCGGCGCTGACAGTATCCTTGATCTCCGCCAGCAACGCGTTGAGACGTTGGGGGGTGACAGCAATGATGACGAGTTCGGATGCCTTCAACGCCTCGACATTGTCCGATGAGACCCGGAATCCCTGTTCCTTGTAACGGTCAAGGTGTTCCACAGAACGGCGTGTCAGGATGATCCGGTTCGAGGCAATGAGCCCTGCGGAAACGATTCCCTCTGCGATCGCACATCCGATGTTGCCCGATCCAAGAATGCTG
>JALONE010000324.1 GCA_025455125.1 Bacteroidota bacterium | reverse complement strand
TCCACGTTTTCGGGAATTGCATGAACATGGGTATGAGGAGAGCGAATCCGATGAGCCCGACGAGATCGATCCACGCCGGAATCCCTTCAAACCCGCCATGCAATCGCCATGGCCGGATGTGTTCGTCATAGATGGCAAATGCCGCCAAGAGCAATCCGCGCTCTGCCAGTCCGCGCGAGATGCGCCATTTCGACATTCCCGCTTGCACGCGACGGCTCAAGGCGAATGGGATCGCAGCGCCCATCGAAAACAGAAAGAAGGGAAAGACGAGGTCCACCCATGTGATGCCCGGAAGCGCAGGATTGAACCGATGATCCGGGGGCGGAACCTGTGCATGATACATCCAATCCGGCAGAACGTGAAACGGGATGGTACTGGAGAGGATCATCAGAAAGATCGAGAGGCCACGAAGGGCATCGAGGGGGAGTGCGCGCGATGTTGATGGGGCTGCCATGGGCGTTTAAGGGATGGGAATCGTTGCTTCGATCTGAAGGCCTCCCTCGGAATGAACAACGGGGCGTGGAATCAGGCGCGAGCCGTCGCCGAGCGAGAGCGCATCAGTTTGCATATACTTTGCAGAACATGCAAGACCGGCAAGGATGCGAGCCGTTGCGACGATCGTCCATTGCGTTCCTTCTCCGAGATGCAGTTGGAATCCGCTCGTTCCCGGAAGGTCGGGGGCGACATCGTACAGACGTGCGTCGTACCGATCCACGTCGTAATATGCGGCGCGCGCTGCGACCGACAGCGCGTCGTTCCACTGGATGCGGACTTCCTGCATGGCGCGCACGGCGCTCGCATGACTTCGGATCCCCGGCACCGACGATCGCATAAGGTCAATGCGGGTCGTCATTCTCAGAACGCGGACAGGCATCGTTCGCAGAGTCAATTGAAGCGAACGTCGCCGCGCTTCACCAAGAACCGGAGTCCCCGGACCATCATTCCGGGTGCTGAGTTCTTCCTGCCGTCGGTCGCGCGCATTGACTTCCATTGTGGTTCGCCGCGTCAGCCGGGCCAGCAGGAACACGCGCATGGACGAAGCGTGCAGATCAGTCTGGAGCGCATCCCCTTGCTCGGCAAACACGGCACGCACAACGGTGATGCCGAGTTCGATCGCTTCTGCGGGTCTCGCCTGAACAGCAAGCGAGATGCCCGCCTCATTCTGCGATCGATCCTGCTTCAGTGATGCCCCGCCGCCAAACCGGCTTGAGAAATGCGGACTATATGAATGGATGGCGACGCCAATCGACATGCGCGGGCCGAGTGACAGAGCTCCGGCACTCCGCCAACTGACGTACCGGTCCATGTCGCGTGCACCCTCTATCGTCCATCTTAGGCGCTCACCCGCGTACTGCATTCCAAGTGACATTCCGCCGGCCGTCTGAGGACCAACGGACATCGTGGTCAATCGGCTCATGGTCGTCGAGATGATGGCCGCGCCGATATTCAAACCAGGGATCACGGCGCACTCCATGCGCGCACCATATCCCCGTTCCCGCGCAGCATTCCTCTTACGCATCTCCGACTCCGTCCGGAAGATGTCGCTTCCATAGAGCGATGTGATCACACCGCATTCGTCCACATTCGCATGGACGGGCTTCTCCGAGATGAATCCATCGATCGCGACTCCCGCCGTCCTCCACCCGACTGCGATCCCCCGAAACACGCTCTGCACATCTGACGACGCGCTACCGCGCACGCCTGTCGCTCGCCGCACGAATTGGGCGGGTGCATCGTTCCCCCCGGAAAGCATCGACGTCCGCCGGACGAGAATCCCGTCGGCATGACCGAGGCGAAATGTGCCGAAGACTGCGCGCAGTCCGGAGGAGCGTTCTGCGACCGTCAGATGTCCGCTGACGACATCATTCCACCGACGCTCTCCCGGATCTTTCTCGATACGAAGATCCCCCAGCACGGAAATCGGTTCCCCCTTTGAGCCGTGCGTGAGTGTGAACCGCTGGTCGCTTCTCTGTGCGATCGAAAGACGTTGGTCGTACATTTCGAGATCATGGGCGTCCACCGTGCTTCTCGTGCGGAGACGGATCGAGCCTCGTTGTCGCGGGTCGGGATCCCTCAGTCGTGTCATGGCCTTCAGCAGTCGGAGGTTCTCTTCCGTCATCCCCGCAATGGCATGCAACTCGGAATAACTCCTGATCGTACCGGCATTGCGCCAAGCGATGAGTCGTTCGAGGAGTTCCGTTGGAAGGAGCGGCAGAGCCCGCAGCGCTTCGTCGTCAACCTCCTGGAGGTTCAGCGGTTCAGCCATCAACTGCGACAGTTTTTCCATCGCTTCCGCGTCGATCTCCGATTCCCGTTCATCGAAGAGCTCGTCGAGAACCACCGATGCAGCGGATAGTTCCTCTTGTGCGACGAGAGGTGACAAAGTGGCAAGCGAACTCGCGAGAAGAATCGCGCAGGATGCACATCGCACAGACCGAAGCTTCATTCTTCCCCTCCGAAATGGATGCTGCATTCAACAAGCTGACTCCAACCAAGCGGATCGTGCATAACCGAAGCGAGTGTGAGTTCCACTCCATAGAAGAAGATCGTCAAGCCCCCCGCAGCGATCGCTGGACGATCCGACGCTCCTGCCCGAAGAACGACGCCGTTCAATGGAGTCCACTCCATCCCGCCCCGCACCGTGATGGGAAACGACAATTCCTTTTCCACCTCCCCGGCGATGAGAAGGTCGGTCCATGGCCTCCACACCACCCCAAGTACCTGCCGGCCCGGAACATCGATACCTTTCCCTCCCATTCTGCCAGCGGCATTCACATAGAGCGCCTGAACATGCAGATCATCCGACAGCCGTTGCCGCAGCCCGAGATCTGTCGTCCATGTTGATGCACTTCCATAGCGTTCAAATGACATACGATGCCAAACGAGTGCGACAGAACACGTGAAGTCTGGTCCGATCGGAACCGCTGCACCCATCCGCACGACCAGTTCGCGAAACACCGTGGTTCCTGCTTGACTCGCGCCGAATCCAAACCCGGCTCCCCCCACCTGCAACGATCCTGCAGCGATCATCGT
>JALONE010000323.1 GCA_025455125.1 Bacteroidota bacterium | reverse complement strand
GAGGCCGCGCTGATCCAGCAATTGTGCCAGAAGCATCACGCCCGCGAGGTCAAGGTTGCTGCGGATGCCCAGGAAGCGATGAGGCTGAGAAGCGCCCGCAAGGTGGCATTCTCCGCGTTGGCCCGCGTCCGGCCGACGACCATCCTGGAGGATGCGACCGTACCGCGCAGTGAAGTAGCGCCGATGCTGGAGCGGATCCAGCAGATCTCGAAAAAGCACGGACTCACCTTCGGCAACTTCGGTCATGCCGGAGACGGGAATCTCCATCCGACCTGCCTGACGGATGAACGTGACACCGCAGAGATTCACCGGGCAGAACAGGCGTTCGAAGAGATCTTCGAAGAGGCGGTCAAAATGGGGGGAACGATCACAGGGGAACATGGCACAGGACTCTCGAAGCGAAGATTCCTCGAGAAGCTGACGCCCCCTCCGGCGATCGAGATGATGCGACGCATCAAGGAATCGATCGATCCGAACAGCGTGTTGAATCCGGGGAAGATCTTCTCGCTCAAGCCGCGTTGTGAAGGTCCTCTGCCGAAGAGCAGGGAAGTAATCGAGAAGTTCCTGTCGCAAGGGGCCTTTACCTGAGCCGCTCATGATCCCACTCAAAGACCGCAATCCGTCGCATCGATTCCCCGCAGTGACCATCGTGCTCATTCTGGGCAACGTCGCGGTGTTCCTGTATCAGTTCTCGCTCGGACCCGCGGCGGACGCCTTCGTGCTCCAGTTCGGAATGATCCCGAGCGCCATCTCAGCTGTTATCGGTGGCTCATGGGAACAATTGGGGGCTATGCTGACTGTGTTCACGTCGCTCTTCCTTCATGGCGGTTGGATGCATCTCATCGGGAACATGCTGTACCTTTGGGTCTTCGGTGACAACGTCGAAGACAAGCTGGGTCATGGCCGGTACTTGCTTTTCTATTTGATCTGCGGGATCTCGGCGAGCGCGTTGCACATCGCCATCGAGCCCGCGTCGCTTGTGCCGACCATCGGCGCCAGCGGAGCCGTCTCTGGCGTGCTCGCGGCCTATCTTGTCATGTTCCCGCGCGCCCGCGTTCTCACCCTCATTCCCATCTTCATTTTCATTCAACTTGCGGAAATACCGGCCTTCGTTCTCCTCGGCCTGTGGTTCGTTCTGCAATTCTTCAACGGACTTGTCTCGCTCGGTCTGTCGACCTCCGGCATGGGGGGTGTGGCCTGGTGGGCGCACATCGGCGGGTTCGCCGTCGGACTGCTGCTCGTCCTTCCATTCCGCAAGTATCGCTAACGATGGCCCAGACTCACGCTCAACCCAACGCGTTCCACGGCGTCGACGTCCCCAACTACGACGTCATCGTCAACTGCATGCACTGCGGGCTGTGCCTGCCGACCTGTCCGACCTATGCGCTCACCGGCCTGGAGCGTTCCTCTCCGCGCGGACGCATCCGGCTCATCAAAGCCGTAGCCGACGGAGACCTGCCGATCACACAGTCGTTCATCGACGAAATGAACTTCTGTCTCGACTGTCAGGCGTGCGAAACAGCATGCCCTGCGGGTGTGAAATATGGATCTCTCGTCGAAGCGGCACGAGTCCAGATTCAGGAAGGAGGGTATGAATCCGCATTCACCTCCCTCATCAAGCGGGTCTTCCTGCGTTGGTTCTTCCTCCGGCAGTCCCGCCTGAAGATCCTCGCCCGGTTCATGCGATTCTACCAGCGGTCGGGATTGCAGACCCTTGTCCTGCGAACGAAGATGTTGCGCCTCATCTCGAGGAAGCTCCACGACATCCAACCGTTGAGTCCAAAGATCTCTTCGCATTTCTCAAGTGATGAGCTCGCTGAACGCATCCTTCCGAACGGGCCGGTCCTTCATCGCGTCGCATTTCTGACCGGGTGTTTGATGGATGTCGCCTTTGCCGACATCAATACGGATACTATCGAGTTGCTGAAGCATCACGGATGCGAGATCCTCATTCCGCGCGAGCAGGGTTGCTGCGGATCGCTGCAGGCACACAACGGGGACATGCACGCAGCGCGGCAAATGGCTGTGAACAACATGAAGCGGTTCGCCCGGCTTGATGTCGAAGCCATCGTGATGAACTCGGCCGGGTGCGGCGCGTTCATGAAGGAGTACGGTCACGTCTTCCATGACGATCCGGAGCGTGCAGGAGTGGCGGCGGAGATATCCGCAAAGACGCTGGATATCACGGAATTCCTCGACCGCATCGGCTACCGTCCGGCGACATCGGATCGGAATCCCTATGCGGGCAAGCGTGTGACCTATCACGATGCCTGTCATCTCGCGCACACGCAGAAGATCACACAGGAACCGCGACGATTGCTGAGATCCATTCCGGGCATCGATCTCGTGGAATTGCCGGAATCGACCTGGTGTTGCGGAAGCGCGGGCATCTACAACGTTGTTCACTATGACGATTCGATGCAGTTGCTCGATCGAAAGTTGACCAATGTCCGTTCCATTGCGCCGCAGATCATCGTCACCGGGAATCCGGGATGCCTTCTTCAGATACAACATGGATTGAACAAGGATGGCATGAAGATCGAGCTGCTCCACACGGCGACATTCCTCCGGAGGGCCTGTGGCATCTAGGCGGCGGCCCGTTGCATATCTGTCCGGCGGAATGGAGCATGCGCACGACGAAGGGGCCGGTTGGCGTGCCGCGATCGAGGGATGGCTTGCCGAGGAGTTGGGACATCGATCGATCAATCCCAACACGGACAGCGAATGGCTTCTCCGGCGGCGCAGGGAAAGCGGGTCGTTCCGCGCGTCAAAACGCATTGCCCCTGAGCGATACCGGCGGACTGTTCGCGCCATCGTGGATCACGATTCAAGAGCCGTGGTCGAGAAATGCGACTACGTCATCTGTCTCTGGGATATGGCGGCGGCCCGAGGAGCGGGTACCAAGGGGGAATTAACGCTGGCTCGCTTCGCTCGCAAACCCGCGTACGTCGTGACACGCATCCCATTTGAACGCATCCCCGGCTGGGTGATCGGATGCACCACGCACTTCTTCCCGAACTTCCTCCAGCTCAAGACATTTCTCCGC
>JALONE010000322.1 GCA_025455125.1 Bacteroidota bacterium | reverse complement strand
GCGTCAAGCTGAGCGGCTCGACTGAGCTCGCCGAAGTCGTGTCGAAGCTTGACGCGTCTTTTTACGGTCATCCTTCGACAGGCTCAGGATGACCGCCGAGAGGAGCACGAATCTTTCTGGAGTTTCCAAGTCAAGTATCGTTTGCGTTCATCTGTGATAATCTGTGCAATCCGTGGAAATCTTCTAACCCATGTCTCGTCGTCTTGAGCTCATACTGACCCTGCTCGTCGATGTCGCGATGTTGTCGCTGGCGTTTCTGGCGTACTATGTCATCCGCGTCGAGAGCGGCTGGATGGAGGTCAGTATCACGCCGGAGAATTGATTCTGCCGCTGATCGCGGTGAACCTGTACTGGCTGCTGCTGTTCGCGCTCTTTGGCCTCTATCGGCCCTGGTACGAGCAATCGATGATCGACGAGGTGGTCACGCTGCTTCGGACGACGATCGCCGGGGCGTTGGTGCTCTTCTTTATCATCTTTCTCGATGATGCGCTGTCGGGTGCTCGCGCGGATATCCGTCCCGCCATCGTGCTGTACTGGATCGCCGTCGGTGCATTCACCTCGTTCGGACGGCTGAGCGTCCGGCTGGTCCAGCGCCGCTTGCTGCTCGCGGGTGTGGGGCTTCGCAATACGCTCATCATCGGTTGGTCGAAGAAGGCGTTCGACCTCTTCGAGATGGTGGAGAAGTTCCCGGCCCTTGGGTATCGTGTGATGGGATTCGTGCGGACAACGGGTTCGCGTTCGCGGCGGGAGAAGCACAAGAATGTCCCAGTCCTCGGATCGATCCGGCATCTCCCGGAATTCATCCGCAAGCACAGCATCACGCAACTCTTGATCGGACTGGAATCGACGGAGCACGATCAGCTCGTGGAGATCATGCGGTATGCGGAAGGGTTCGACGTCGGGATGAAGATCGTCCCCGACCTGTACGACATCGTCAGCGGACAAGCGCGGATCAGTTCCATCTACGGGTTCCCGCTGATGGACGTCCGACCGCAGCTGCTCAAACCATGGGAAGAGGTCTTGAAGCGGATGCTCGATTTCACCGTGGCGCTCCTCATCCTCGTGATCGGGTTCCCGGTCTGGGTGTTCCTCGCCATTCTCGTGAAGCTCGATTCGCCGGGACCGGCGCTCTACAAGCAGGAGCGGGTCGGAAGAAACGGTCACAACTATTTCATGTTTAAATTCCGCTCGATGCGGAGCGATGCCGAGAAGCATTCCGGACCGGTGTGGGCGAACAAGAACGATCCCCGCGTGACGCGGTTTGGGAAGTTCCTGCGGAAGTCCCATCTGGACGAGATCCCGCAGTTCATCAATGTGCTCAAGGGGGATATGAGTCTCGTCGGCCCCCGACCGGAGCGCCCCCATTTTGTGGAGCAGCTGTCGAAGCAGATCCCGCTTTACAAGCGGCGCCTGCGGGTTCGTCCGGGCATCACCGGATGGGCGCAGGTGAAGCATAAGTACGACGAGACCCTCGACGATGTGAAAGCGAAAGTGAAATACGACCTTTATTATATTGAAAACATCTCCTGGCGACTGGATCTGAAGATCCTCGTCAATACGTTGTATGTCATGCTTATGGGAAAAGGACACGCCTGATATGGAACTCCGACCGATCCACATGGTCGACGTTGTCGGCCAATACAAGAAGATAAAACCCGAGATCGATGATGTCGTGCAACGCGTGCTCAACTCGGGCCAGTACATCCTCGGGAAGGAAGTCACCGAGTTCGAGAACGAGATCGCGAACTACCTCGGCGTCAAGTACGGCATTGGCTGCGCCTCCGGAACGGATGCCTTGCAGGTTGCGATGATGGCGCTCGGCATCGGGCCCGGCGACGAGGTCGTGACGACGCCGTTCACGTTCGTGGCGACGACCGAGACCATCGTTCTGCTCGGCGCGAAGCCGGTCTATGTCGACATCGATCCGAAAACGTTCAACATCGATCCCGCTTTGGTCGAAGCGGCCATCACGTCGCGAACGAAAGCCATCATCCCCGTGCATCTCTATGGACAGTCATGCGACATGGATCCGCTGATGGCCGTCGCGAACAAGCACAAGATCCCGGTCATCGAGGACATGTGTCAGGCGATCGGCGCGGACTACAAGGGGAAGAAGGTGGGAGGGATCGGCGCGATGGGGGCGATCAGTTTCTTTCCCTCAAAGAATCTCGGCGCGTTCGGTGATGCGGGAATGGTCGTGACGAACGATCAGGCGCTCGCCGAGAAACTCCGGATGATCGTCGTCCATGGTTCGCGCGTGCGATACAAGCACGAGGTCATCGGCGTCAACAGCCGGCTCGACGCGCTTCAAGCGGCGAAGCTTCGCGTCAAGATGCGGTATCTCGACGAGTGGATCGCGGCGCGGCAAACGGCGGCGCGATGGTATGACAAGGGATTCGCCGGAACCGGCGTGACCACGCCATTCATCGCCTCATACGGGACGCACGTCTTCCATCAATACACCGTCCGCATCAAGGCGAAGAGGGATAAGGCGGCGGAACAGCTTGCCGCGCAGAAGATCCCGCATGCCATCTATTATCCGATCCCGCTGCACAAGCAAGAAGCGTATCTCCCCATGACCGACGCTTCGCATGCCATGCCGGTGACAGACGAGGCGACCGCTGAAGTGTTGTCGCTGCCGATGCACACCGAATTGGATGAACAACAGATCGCCCATATCGTGAACGCCGTCCGTGAGGCCGTAAGATAGTGTGGTTGCTAAGTTGTCACGGTGAGCCTGTCACCCCGAGCCTGTCGAGGGGTGTCGAGGGGTCGAACCGTGTCGATGCGCGGCAGTGATCAATTCGTCAGTCTTCGACACCGTTCGACAAGCTCACGGTGACAGTTCAGACTGACGCGAGAACAGTTACAATACGACTAACTTGAAACAGACGGACCCATGTCGAAGTCTCTGATTGTCATCCCGACCTACAACGAAGCCGAAAACATTCCGCAGATCGTGCCGCAGATCCTCGAGCAGGATCCGACGTTCCACGTCTTGATCGTGGACGACAACTCGCCGGACGGAACGGCGGATCTGGTGAAAGTACTCCAGCAGCACGAACCGCGTGTTCATCTGATCGAACGGTCCGGGAAGATGGGATTGGGAACCGCGTATGTGGCGGGCTTCAAGTATGCCATCGCGAACGCATTCGATTTCGTGTTCGAGATGGACGCCGATTTTTCACACGACCCGAAATCGCTGCCTGTCCTCCTTGCGCGAGCACAGGAGTGCGACCTCGTGATCGGTTCCCGCTACATTTCTGGCGTGAACGTCGTGAATTGGCCGATGCGACGGCTCCTCTTGAGCTACTTCGCGAACATGTATACGCGGGATTCAAATGCTATCGGCGGAAGGTCCTCGAAAGCATGGATCTCGACGCCATCCATTCGAACGGCTACAGCTTCCAGATCGAGACCAACTTCATCGCTTGGAGAAAAGGATTCAAGATCTGCGAGGTTCCGATCGTTTTTGTGGACCGGCGCGTGGGCGTGTCAAAGATGTCGAAACAGATCGTCCATGAAGCGGCATTCATGGTCTGGAAACTGAAGATCAAGAGTTTCTTCCATGCCCCCTAAGCGCCCACAACGGCGTCCGATGCTCAGCATCGTCATCGTCAACTACAACGTGCGGGAGTTCCTGGAGCACGCCCTCGTGTCGCTCCGGTCCGCGTCCCGCGGGTTGCGGTCCGAGGTGATCGTCGTCGACAATGCATCCGACGACGGGAGCGTGGAGATGATCCGGAAGAAATTCCCCTCCGTGCATCTCATCGCGAATGGCGAGAACCTGGGCTTCGCGAAGGCGAACAACATTGCCCTCAAGAGCGCGCGGGGAGAATTCATCCTGCTCATCAATCCCGATACGCTGGTGCAGGAAGACACGCTCCGGACAATGGTGTCGTTCATGCGCGAGCATCCGGAAGTGGGACTCGCGGGCTGCAAGATCCTCAATCCCGACGGCACCCTCCAACTGGCGTGCCGGCGAAGTTATCCGACGCCCTGGGTGGCCTTCACCAAGATCGTCGGACTCAGTTCGATGTTCCCTTCCTCGCAATTGCTCGGCCGGTACAATCTGACCTATCTCAACGAGAACGCCTCCTACTCTGTCGACGCGGTCAGCGGATCATTCATGATGGTCCGGCGCGATGTCGTCGAAAAGGTCGGCGGCCTTGACGAAGCGTTCTTCATGTACGGAGAGGACCTTGATTGGTGTTATCGCATCCGCGAGGCGGGCTGGATGATCTGGTATGTGCACGAGACGCAGATCATCCACTACAAGGGTGAGAGTACGAAGCGGAGCAACATCGACGAGATTCGGACGTTCTATGCCGCGATGCATCAATTCGTGCGGAAACATTTTCGGCATTCCGCGCTCACCGTTGCGATCCTGCGTCTCTCGATCGCGATGGTGACGCTCGGCGCGTGGTTCCGCATGATGCTCCGTCCAATACGAGATGCAGCCATCGACGCAGTGATCGTCGTCGGCAGTTTGCTCGCCGGTGAATACCTCCGCCGCGGCGAGTTGTTTCTCTATCCTTCGTATGCGTATCCCGCCGTTTTCCTCATTCCAGCCGCGATCGTGCTGTCGTTCCAAATGATGGCGGGCGTCTACTCGACGAGGCGAATGTCGACCTCGCGCGCATTCATGGCGACGGCTTCTGCCTTTGTGTTCATCGCCGCGCTCACAGCCATCTTCAAGAACTTCGCCTTCAGCCGATGGATTCTCGTCATCGCCGGTACGTTCTCTTCGATCCTCATTCCTGCGTGGCGGCTCTTCGTCTGGGGATTGGGGAAGCGGCATGCCGAAGGAAGGCCGAGCGCATTCGGCAAGCGGACGGTCATCGTCGGGACGAATGAGCAGGCGCGTGCGCTGATCAAGCGGCTCCATCGCCGTGCGGGGACGGGGTATGAGATCGTCGGCATTCTGGGACTGACGCACAAGCAGCTCGGCGAGACGTTCGAAGGGATCCCGGTGATCGGGACCTTGTTCAATGTCACGAAGGTCGTGACGGAACATCGCGTGACCGACCTCATCGTCGCGCCCGAGGC
>JALONE010000321.1 GCA_025455125.1 Bacteroidota bacterium | reverse complement strand
ACACATTCGCAAAGAGGCTCGACCGCCCGCGCTCCCGAAGCCGGCGGAGCACATTGTCCTGAGCGATCAACGGACGAAGCGATGAGGGGGGGTATGGACCGAAGTGTCGGCCGAAAATCTTCGGGCCGTTGTGTCCGGTGAAGATGGCCGTCTGACCCGTGCCGCTCTGCGGAAGTCCGGTCACGCCGAGAGTCGCGTTCACCGGTTTCAGCACGGCAAGCCCATTCTCAGACCGAGACCAGCGTCGGTGAAAGATCTCTCCTCCGCAGAGTTGCCGGAGCGTCGGCAATTCCGCATGCAGAAGCGGATTGACTTCCGGCCTGACCGATCCGATGCCGATCCCATCAACGAACACGAGAATGATACGCAGAGGAGATGGCATAGAAAAGAGGATGATTGGGAAATAGACAGGGATGATTGGGAGCAGCATGAGCTCGTCGGCTCAACGCGTCATCTGCTTTCCACGGTCACCGTCACGGGTCCGTCGTTCACGAGTTCCACCTGCATCATTGCGCGGAATTTTCCGGTCCGGGTGCGTTCCGTGCCGAGCACTTCGCGCATCCGTGCAACGAACTCCTCGTACAACCGCTCCGCGAGCTCCGGGGGTGCGGCGTCTGAATAGCTGGGGCGATTCCCCCTTCGTGTGTCCCCGTACAACGTGAACTGCGAAACGACCATCGCCGCTCCTCCGACATCCTGAAGAGAGCGGTTCATCTTGCCATCCGCGTCGTCGAAGATCCGCAACGCGATGCACCGATCGGCGAGAGCGCGAGCGGCGTCAGACGTGTCGTCCGATCGGACCCCCAGAAGAATGACCATCCCCGCGCCGATGGCGCCGTGAACGACGCCGTCGATGGTTACGGAACACCGGGTCACGCGCTGGATCAGGGCACGCATCAGTTGTTCATCGCTGTGTTGCGTGCACGGGCACGGCACTGTCCGCACACCACGCGGGGGACACCGTCCAGGTCTCGTGTGATCGTCAATCCCGTGATGCCCGTATCTTCGAACATCTGCCGGACGATCTCCGCCTGCCCGAATCCGACCTCAACGAACACCGAGCCGTTGTCGTTGAGGAGTAATGGCGCGAGTTCGCCGATGCGGCGGTAGAAATTCAGACCGTCGTTGCCGTCGGTCAGCGCGCCGGCCGGTTCATGGCCCCGCACCTCCTCCTGAAGTGTCTCCCATTCGTCACGGGCGATGTACGGCGGATTGCTCACAAGCATGTCGAAGCGTCGACGGAGCAGCTGATCCACTGGCTCGAAGAAGTCGATCCGCTGGAACTCGATCAATGTGTCCACCCCATGGGCCCCCGCATTGACCCTCGCGACGGCGAGCGCCTCCTCGCTGATGTCGATCGAACAGACGGAGATGTTCTTGATGTACTTCGCGAGCGCAACGGCAATATTACCACTGCCGGTTCCGACCTCCAGAATTCCGACCGGATCGGCGCCCGATCGCTCCCCGCAACGCATCATCACTTGCTCGATGAGCGACTCGGTCTCCGGACGGGGGATGAGTACACGCGGATCGACCTGGATCGCGAGCCCCATGAAACTCGCCGATCCCACGATATACTGCAGCGGTTCATGCTTGAGCCGGCGCTCGTACAGGGAACGGAATCGGCGCACTTCATCGCGCGTCACAGGGCGTTCGAAACTCGTATACAGAGTGATGCGCGGCAATTCGAGGGCGTGAGAAAGGAGGAGTTCAACGTTCAAGCGGGCGTTATCGATGCCGCTCTTCTGCAGGTGATCGATCGCGGCCTTCATCAACCCGCGGATCGTCCACGATTGTTCGCGTTCCTCCGGCATCCGTGTTCACTTCTTGCGACCACGACGCGCAGTCGTTCTGCGCCTCGCCGTCGTCCCGCGGCCGCTGCGTGCAGGGCGCCGTTTGGAGGGTTTGCGGGGAGCGGGCTTGGGCTTCTTCTTGGGGGTCGAGCGAGCAGGCTTCGCGGCGCGCGCGCTGGACGGAGAGGTGTTCCTCTTTGCCGGGCGGGAGGATTGCACGCGTCGAAGGCTGGTGATCTCCTCCTCTTCCTCCGCTTCGGCGCGAGCGACTGGACGGTGGAGGCGAACCCGGTCTTCCGGGGACACACCGAGCTTTTCCATTTCGCCGATCTCCTCATCGCTCCCCTCGAAGAGATCTTGTTGAATATCTTCGTCGACCGCAGGCAAAACGTCGAAGCGTTTGTCTCCTTCCAGCAATGCGGTGAAGTCCGCGAGCATCGGCACCTCGAAACCCTGAGAATTGCCTCCGCGCAGCACGACCTCCCACAGCTTCTTCACGGGAGAGATGGAATCGCGTTGCGCTCCCAGCACACGTTCCGCTTCATTGAGACAACGTTCGTACACGGTGATATCCTCCTATCGCTCGACAAATAGTACTTCTATTTCGAGGAAACCGCAAGATGACGACGACGCGGGTTCCGGATGCGCGAAAGGATGACAAGCCCGGTCAGCGCAAACAGAAGACAGCCGGCGAAGAGCACGCGGTAACCGAAGAGGTCGGAGATCCATCCTCCCAGCAGACTTCCGAGATACCAGGGAGCCATCCATGCGTTCATCAAGCCAACGTAGAACACCCGCTCCGATTCGGGGGAGCATTCGGCGGTAAAATTGTAGCGCGCCATCAACTCGGCGCCGATCGTGATGCCCATGAAGATGAAGACCGGATAATACCACTCCGGAGTAGTCGCTGCGGCTGCGCACAGGAGTGCGAGCGTCAAGCTTGTACCCGAAAGGAGTGCGGAATACTTGCTCCCCCACTTGTCGGAGATCCATCCCGATACCGCACCGCTCGCGATCTGAGCACCGATCGTCAACATCGTGTAGATGCCTACGGCGGATTCCGAAAGGCCGTACGTGTTCAGCGCAGAGACGGTGAAGAATCCGACGCCGGCGAAGCCGAGGATCAGAAACGCGGACGCAACCAAGAATCGCACGAATTCCTTGTCTGATGCCAGGATCGCGCGAATGTGACTCCCTAATTCGCGGAATGGAACCGGGGCTCGCAGCGGTGAGGCGTGCGATTCGACGACATTGCGCTGCACGACCCACGAAGAG
>JALONE010000012.1 GCA_025455125.1 Bacteroidota bacterium | reverse complement strand
TTCATCCTCCACGCGGCGTCGCTGCGTCACCCTTTCGGGCATTGCGCAATATTCCTCACTGCTGCCTCCCGTAGGAGTCTGGACCGTGTCTCAGTTCCAGTGTGGCTGATCGTCCTCTCAGACCAGCTACCCATCGTCGGCTTGGTGGGCCATTACCCCGCCAACTACCTAATGGGACGCAGGTTCATCCTTGGGCGTCCTTGCGGACCTTTGATCTCAATACGATGCCGCATCGAGATTTCATCGGGTATTATCCTCGATTTCTCGAAGTTATTCCCGTCCTAAGGGCAGATTACCTACGCGTTACTCACCCTTGCGCCGGTTTACTCGGGATATTGCTACCCCTTTCTCCCTGACTTGCATGTGTTAGGCACGCCGCCAGCGTTCGTCCTGAGCCAGGATCAAACTCTCCATTGTAGATTTTTAGTTCTCAACTTCGAGTTCGAACCTAATCGCCTTTCGGCGAGCTAGGCATGAAACCCAGCGAAAATTGACTTCAAACCATGCACACTTTTCAAAGAACACTCTGTCTTAACGATAAAAATGCCCATTTGGGACAATGGGCATTTAGAACTAAAGGCGTTAAGGAACTCCGCTTATCGAAGCGGGCCAATAATATAACATGTTATAGATCCAATGTCAACACCTTTCTGAAACTATTTTCGGACCCAATGCAATGTCGACATCTAGATGATCTTCTGACTCAAAATGTCCCTTCGGACCTGCTTCTCGAGCCTCAAATGCTCCTCTGCTGAAATCTTGAACGCATCTCGCAAATGGTCGAGCTTCTCCGATTCTTCCGGAGTAATGGAACCGTCCTTCCACGCTTCCATCAGGGCTTCCAAATAGATCTCCAGCTGCACCTCCACTTGGAGGCCCGCATGCTCCGCTTCGTCAATTCCCATCGTTTTGCGCAGCGTCAACAGCAGCTTCGTCTCGTCCCTGCTCAGCACACCGTCGCCCCACGCCTGCTTCAGCGCTTGCGCATAGGCCTGATAGGAAACCATCACATCGGCCGAGCGTGCCGCCCGCTTCTTTTCTTCAAACTTCCGGAGAACTTCAGATTCTTCACGTTGACGCCGGGTTTCTTCTTCCCTCTTTTTCTCTTCTTCCGCCCGAATGCGTGCAGCCTCCTCTTCCTTCTTTCGCCGCTCCTCTTCTTCCCTCTGGCGCGTCGCTTCTTCCGCCTTCCTTCGCGCCTCTTCGTCCGCCTTCTTTCGGGCCTCGATTTCCGCATATTTTCGCGCTTCTTCCGCCCTCAGACGCGCGTCTGCTTCAGACTTGCGGCGAGCCTCCGCATCCTTTTCCGCCCGCTCCTTCGCGGCAGCGGCCTGACGGGCGAGCTCCTCAGCCTTCACCCGAACTTCTTCTTCCTTGTGCCGAGCATCTTCCTCGGCCCTCTTGCGCGCTTCCGCTTCTGCCCTCTTCCGAACTTCCTCTTCCTGCCTGCGACGCGCTTCCTCTTCTGCCCTCTTCTTTGCCTCTTCTTCCGCTTTCCGCTTTGCCTCTTCTTCCGCCTTCCGCTTTGCCTCTTCTTCCGCCTTCCTCTTGGCTTCCTCTTCGGACCTCTTCTTCGCCTCCTCCTCCGCCTTGTGCTTTGCAGCCTCTGCTTCGTCCAAGATCGGAGCCTCCGGAACGGGGGGACCACCCTCCGCTACCGCGCGCTTCTGCTCGAGGATCTTGCGTTTCAGTTCCTCGACTTTGCGCCGCTGCTCTTCAAGGTCGGACATAGGTTCTGTGGGATGAGTGAATGGGAAGGGTCAGGATCTGAAAAAATGTTGAGGAATATACCGAAACTTGCAATGATTGTCAATGCGGCCGAACACCCCCAAGCTATTGCAAGGCAATCGCTTACGGCTTGTCTGGCAGCTCTTCGAAGGCGTCGCCAAACAGATCGTCTGCGACACTGGAGGAATCAAAGAATTCCTTGAACTCCGAGCCTTCCAACTCTCTGCGACGGAGGAGATACACCAGGAATGTCACTGCCGCCCCGGCGAACAATCCGATCAACACGTAGCGTTTCATAGAGACTCCAAAAGATGCACGAACACTTCCCCTTGATTATTGAATATACGAATGTCTTCGTTCAGTTGTATCGGATGAAGAAGAATTAATCAGCGTTCGAACCAGGATGTTCGTCCTGATCGCAGGTTAGGACGGATCACCGCCACCGGATATGTATACGACCGAGCGTTGAACGAATCTCTGCCGGGCTGCACTCCGCGGAGCGGCCATCCCTCCGGCTTGATGGAGGTCGCATTCCATGTCGAGTCGGAGAGAATGTGAATGACACTGTCATTCGTTGCTTGGAATTCCGCGAAGACGTTGAATCCCGCCGAAGCATTCCGGTTGTTGCTTTCGCATTCGACTGCAAGAACATTCCTTCCTTCAACCGCCCAGGGGAGCATGTCGAAGATCTTTGATCGTTCATATTCGACAAGTAGGGAAAGCGAACGGCGGGCCACGACGGAACCAACCTCGTGCCCATTGAGCCACACCGTTGCGCGCGTGTCTCCGAGCAGCTGCAGCCTCGCGCTGATGACCTTCGGGAGGTTCAGCTCCACTGTGAAGAATGCCTGCCGAACCTGGACCGCACTGCTGTCCCTCGTCCACGGATTCCCCGCAGGGTGTGCGATCCATTGACTCGGGATCGTTGGATCGATCCACGCGGTTCCCGAATCCAGCTCGGCGATCTTCTCATTCCAATAGTGCATCTGCCGGCTGTGCCGCTGAAGAATGTTCGCGAGCCCTTCGGGCTTGTTGGTGCGCTTCCAGAGCGGGGCGAACTCGCCCCGGAACGCCTCGAATTCCTGCACGACCGATCGACACAACGCTGCCGCGACCGCGCGCACTGAATCCGCATCGACACCTTCCGGGATGCTCATCGTCATGGTTCGGACCGCTTCCCCATTCCGGAGCTTTGAGCCGTACCAACGATCGAGCCGTATGACATACCCCAGCAGATCCCAGTGATCCGTGTTCCGCTCTGACGCACGTCGTCCGTACGTTACAAGCGATTCGGCAATGGCCATACTGCTCTCGATGCTCTGCATGCGCCATTGCAGATTCAACGGATTGGGCCTCGGCGGCAGCATGGGATGTCGCCAGAGGTCGAACCATCCCGTCTGGTTCGCGGGTTCCGAGAGGATGGTATAGACAGAGGAAGCGTACAGGGCTGCCGCATCGCTGCCCAGGAAGTCGCCGAAGAAGCGAAGCATGAAACCGTCGATGCGTGCCCGCTCCGGTTGCCATGCGCACTCGGACGTCCATGCATAGCCGAGCGTGTTCAATTCACGAAAGGCTTCCCCTCCGTGGTCGTTCCAGCTCGATGTGAGCACTCCCAAGGCGCCATTCCGATAGCCGTCACGCGTGAGATTCTGAATGTTCGCGAACGTATTCAGGTAGTTGGGGAACGGTCCGATGTAATTCGCAACAGCGGGTGACACAATGAACGGAAATCCCGCTGTCTTGAACGTCTCTGGACTTGTGTACTCTTCCGCTGCGCCGTAATGCCAGTCGACAATGACGACATCCTTGGGGATCTTCTCGAGGATCTCCGGATGATTTAGGATGACGTCGCCGTACATCAAGGGCTTCTTCTTGAACTTCTTTAGGATGTTGAACAAGCGCGTGTAGTGGTCAGCATGCACGGTCGCCAGGTCGCTTGCGGCGACCCGTTCCTTGTTCGCGCCGAGACCGACATCCCAGGATTCATCGGCCGCCATGTTGAACCACGGGGAGCGGAATGCGCCGGCGATCTCACCGATCATCTCCTCGAGAAGCGCGTACACCCGTTCATCGGAGACATTCACGGTGTGCGCACCCGGGAACTCACCAAGATGCGCGTATTCTTTCAACCGGAGGATGTTCTCCCAATGGCCGAGTGTTTCGAAGATGGGGACCATCTCCACATGGAAGAGGCGGGCGTATTCATCGAGGTCCTTCCATTCCTTCGCTGTCAAAGCGCCGCGGCCGTCCGCGATCGCAGGATGGTTCTTGACTGCAAAGACCTCCTCGATGTACGGCGAATACATGTTCAGCTTAAAGCGGGCACACCGCCGGATGATGGCCTTGAAGTTCTCCACCGTGGAGATCTGTCCGCGACTGATGTCGTCTGTGATGCCGCGGATGGATTGCTCCGGCCAATCGCGGATCTGCACAGCGGGCACGGTCAGCGTACGTTTCTCCATCCTCATCAATTGAACGAGCGACATGACTCCGTAGAAGCGGCCGCGGGGATTCTCCGCAATGATCACGATACCGTCGGGTGTCGCGTCAAGCCAGTATCCCTCGGACCTCATTTGTGCCGTGAGCGTTCCAGGCTGTTGCGAAAGCAATTTGCGGGCATAGTCGCTTGTCGGCGAGGCGATGTAGATATTCCCCGCGGATACCTTGCGAAGCCCGTCCTCTGATACCACTTGCAGGCGCTCTTTGCCGAACAGAGCCAACTCATCGTTGAGCCGGTCGGCAGCAGAGCGATCCCCGTTCGCGAGGCCGGATCCGAGAATGATCTTTACCGATGTCGTTATCCGGAAGTTCCCTGCTCCAGGCTTCACCTCTTGCGGCGTGGGAATGATCCGCCGGGCAAGATCAGGATTTGATGCAAGGGCTGAAAGGATGGGGAAGAGCGTACAAAAGAAGATGCGTGAGAGCGTGGTCATGGGCGATCCGGACAAATGCGGTCGCGCCGGTCAGGATGTTCCAAGCAGGGGGGAAAGGAACCCGACGCGAACAGTGGAGAGATAGAGAACGCCTGCGCCCCAGCCAAACGAGACGCAGGCGGAACAGTGTTGTATGGAGCGAGAGCCCTAGGCGGTCGGCGTCTCAGGACCCTTCCCCGCATCGTCGCCCATCTTCGCCTTGATGTCTTGGACTTCGTTGCGGATCTCCTGCGCTTTCCGCTTCAGCTGCGCCATATGCTTCCGCAAGCGCACACCGGCGGACTTGTTCTGTTTCAGATAGAACTTGTCGAAGTCTCCCTTGAAGGTCTGAACAAGGTCGACGAGTTCCTGGAATCGGTCCATTGCGACGTCCTTTCAATGAATGAACATGAATCGGTTTCGATGGGGTGGTTATTTCTTCTTGAGATAGATCTTGTCCGCTTCTTTTTTCAGCCGGGCGACGAGTTCCTCGCGGCGATGGTACAGCTTCTTGAGCGCGCGCGGTTTGCGTTTCGCGAGGGCGTATGAAACCAGAATCGGCATCGCCACGGTTGAATCAACATACGCAACCACGGTGTCGGGGAGCTTGTCGGGATCGATCTTTCCCCAGCTCACTGCCTCTGACGGTGTTGCACCTGAAAGTCCTCCCGTGTCGGGCCGGGCATCTGTGATCTGAACGAAATAGTCGTGCCCTTTTTCGTCGATTTGGAGGACTTCCTGGATCTGTGGTTCGGTTTGAAGCATGAAGTTCTTGGGCGAGCCGCCGCCAAAGATCAGGACACCGCTGGAACCTCTGGAACGCTTCGCTTCGAGCACGATCGCCGCGGTTTCGTTGACATCGGCAAGAGTGTCGAACCGGAGCCGATTTCCATAGAGTTGCATCGCGGCAACGTTCATCCCGATGGAGCTGTCGCCGGGGGACGACGTGTAGACAGGAACACCACAACGATAGGCAGTGCCAAGGAGACTGCTAAACGGCAGTTTCAACTTTCGTTCACGCTCAGCGATGTATTTCCCCATCCTAAAGTGGAACTCCGCTGTGCTCATTTCCTTCTGAAATTCGGGGGCCTGTATCACCGTGCGGAAGAAATCGTCGGTGTCGAGCAGAACTTCATAGTCGAAGAGAATGTCATAAATGCGGATTACAGCTTCCTTTCGAAGGAGCCGGTCATCAATGAACGGTGAGCCGCGGTGGAGCGAATGGCCGATGGCGAAATGCGTGTCGTGATAGAGATTTGCCCCGGTGCTCACGATCCAGTCAACGAAACCCGCCTTCATCAAAGGGACGATGCATGATCCGCCTAGTCCTGCGGGAGTAAGAGCCCCGGTGAGACTCATCCCGATGGTGACGTTCGGATTCAGCATTTTCTCAGCAAATAGTTGCGCTGCTTCGCGAAGACGAGCGGCATTGTATGCTTGAAAATGCTGCTCGAGCAACTCGACGACACCAATATTCTTCTTGATGGGTCGCGGATCGATCTTCTTTCCACTGAGATATTTGCTCATTCGGCGCATTTCGCACCCTGCTCGTTGTCAATTCGTTCAGGCGTAAAGCGATACAGGGGAAATATAAAGAAAAAGATGAAGAAGCAAAACAGGATTTGCGAAAATCGAATGAAATGGGGGATTGAAAGATGGTCAGAGAGAAGAATGGCGCAAACGGAGTGAATTCGACAGAACGCTGACCGAGCTGAAGGCCATCGCCCCAGCAGCCAGCATGGGATTTAGGAGTGAAAAAGACGCCAACGGAATACCCACAGAATTGTAGAAAAACGCCCAAAACAGGTTCTGTTTGATCGTTCTGATCGTTTTCCGCGATAGCTTGAACGCCAGCAGAACATGTTCAAGATCTGATTTCATTAAGGTGATGTCTGCCGCCTCCATCGCGATATCCGAGCCCGACCCCATTGCGATGCTAATGTCGGCGACAGCAAGGGCCGGGGCATCATTGACGCCGTCTCCGACCATGGCGACCAATCCCTCCTTCTTCTGAAGGCGCTTCACTTCATCCGCCTTGCGGTCTGGGAACACTCCGGCAACCACGTTGGAGATTCCGACCTCTTTAGCGATCGCGTTTGCAGTGACAGCATTGTCGCCAGTAAGCAAGCACGTCTCAATCCCGAGGCGATGAAGAGAGGCGACGACCTCGCGGGATTCGGGACGAAGTGTATCCGCCAGAGAAATGAAACCCTTCCAAACGCCTTCAACACCGATCGCAACAACAGATCTCCCCTGACGGGCGAGACTCTCCCCCAGTTCACGGGCTTCTCCGGGAGCGGTTGGATCGGCAAGCATTTGCCGGAGGTTTCCCGCGAACACGGATATCCCCTCGACTCGGGCTCGAACTCCCGCACCCGGTAATTCCTCGAACGAATCCGGCGAGGCGAGTTCAAGACCGATGGCTTCCGCATGCCGGACGATCGCCTGAGCGAGCGGATGCTCTGATCGGCACTCGGCCGACGCTGCGAGGCGCAGGAGTTGTTCGGTGGAGAATGCTCCGAGAGGTAAAACATGCTCCACAGAGAGCTTTCCTTTGGTGAGCGTTCCGGTTTTGTCGAAGACCACCGTACGCACGCGATGCATGCGCTCAAGACTTTCTGCGTTTCGAATCAGGATACCCATCGAAGCGCCGCGACCGGTCCCAACCATGACAGCGGCAGGTGTGGCCAATCCCATCGCACAGGGACAGGCGATCACAAGGACGGCGATGAAGTTCATCAGCGCCAGGGACAGCCCTTGTTGGGAGAAGAATGCCCAACCGAGAAACGTGACCAGTGCGATGCTGATCACGATGGGGACGAAGACGCCGGCGATCTTATCGGCGACACGCTGGATCTCCGTTTTTGATCCCTGCGCCTGCTCGACCAGCGCGATGATCCGCGACATCACAGTCTGTGTTCCCACCGCCGTCGCGCGGATCTCAAGCGTCCCGTGCTGATTCACCGTACCGCCGGTCACGGCATCGCCGCTCGTCTTTTCGACGGGGAGGCTTTCGCCGGTGATCGCTGATTCATCGACGGTGCTTTGTCCCCCAAGCACCACGCCATCCACCGGTAGCCGCTCGCCGGAACGAATGATAACGATCTCGCCGGGATGCAGTTCTGCGATGGGGACATCGATCTCTTGACCGTCTCGCCGTACGCGCGCGTGATCCGGCTGAAGCGCGACAAGAAGCCGGATCGCATCCGCCGTGCGACGCTTTGCACGGGCTTCGAGAAGCTTTCCCATCAGAACCAGCGTGATGATCGTCGCAGCCGTATCGAAGTATACATGCGGTGGTGAGACCTCGGAGGGAGTCCATTCAGGAAAGAGCGAGGCAAATGCACTGTACAGAAACGCCGAACCTGTGCCGATCGTGATCAGCGTGTTCATGTCCGCCGAACCGTGCCGGGCGAGTTTCCACGCAGGGATGAAGAATCGCCTCCCCGCAATGAGTATCACTGGCGACGTAAGGATAAGGAGAATGCGGTTCATCTGGAGTTCAGACACGGGCAACGCATCCCGCGTGGCGGTGAACATGTATGCCATGCTGAGCGACATAACGGGAAGTGTGAAGACCAACGCACCGAGGAAGAATCGCTTCAACTCCCGTTCCGCTTTCTGCTGAAGCGAATCGCCCGTTTCGACAGGGGCCGTCGCACTCGTTCGCCCACCTTGACCTTGCGGAACGAGGTCTGTACGGAGCTTGTAGCCGGCATCGTCGACCGCAGAGGCAAGCGCTGGAAGATCGGTGGCGGCAGGATCGTACGTGAGCATGACCTTCTCTGTCGCAAGGTTCACGGAAACCGAGGAGACTCCGGAAACGCCGGCGAGCGTGCGTTCCACCCGGCCGACACAGGCGGCGCACGTCATTCCTTCAACGGGAATCGCCAGGGTTTGTATGTGCGGCGAGATGCTCACTGGATGGACGTCAGTTGATAACCGGCCTTCTCGATGACTGCGGCGAGAGCGTCGCGTGAGACCAGCGATTCATCCATCCGGATCCTGGCGGAGCCAATCTGGACATCTTCGACCTGAACGCCGGTCATCGCGGACAAGGCCTTCTTAACCTGCATGACGCAATGATTGCAGGACATGCCAGATACAGCGAGAGTGAAAATTTTGGAAGAGGACATGGGGAGGGGGGGTCAATTGGTGAATGATGAACTTTGATTTGTGATTGGGTGATTTGTGCTCTTGGCTCCAGGCTCATCGGCTCAACGGCTTATTGGCTCACAGACTCAGTTTGCCAACACACTTCCTCCATTCACGCTGACGATGGAGCCGATCATATGGTTCGAGAATTCCGATGCAAGGAAGAGGACGGCCCCAGCGATCTCTTCCGGGTTTGCGGCGCGGCCGGCCGGGATAATTTTGCTGATCTGAGGTCCTTCCACCGGGTCATGGATGGCTTCTGCGCTCATCTCTGTATCGACCCATCCCGGCGCCACGCAATTGACGACGATCTTGTGCGGCGCGAGCTCCGGTCCGATCGATTTTGTGAACGCGATCATCGCACCTTTGGATGCCGCATAGTGCGAATGAAACGGCTCGCCGCGCTGACCCGCGGTGCTCGCGATGTTAATGATCTTTCCTGAGCCCTGCTTCCTCATAACAGGTACAACAGCATTCGAAAAGAGAAATGTTCCCTTCAGGTTCACGTCGAGCGTCTCATCCCACTGGCGCTCGGTCATCGTTCCGATGGCGCCGTACTTCCAAATGCCGGCGTTGTTCACCAGCACATCGATGCGCCCGAAGGTCCGGACGGTCTGACGGACCGCGGTCACCACTTGTCGTCCCACCGCGACATTGCATTTGATCGTGATACAGCGCCGTCCGATCCGTTCCACAGTGCGCCTCACCTCGTTCGCAGCGCGTGCATTGGCCACATAAGTGAGCGAGATGTCGGCTCCTGCTTTCGCCAGCAGTTCCGCACAAGCGGCGCCGATCCCGCGTGAACCGCCCGTGATCAGAACGACCTTGCCGTCCAGCTGGATCATGCTTTCTCCTTCCTCGTTGATCTTGCATAATAGGGGTTTTTCGTCGAAAACGCCCATCCCCATAAATAGGGAATTGAACTTGCAGGACCCTTCTCCTACTTTGAGATGGTTGGAAACTCATTGAGAACAAAGAACTGACAGCCTTGACACGAAGCCTCGTAGCCTTGGAGAGTGTTCCCAAGGGAAAGCGCGTACATATCGTCGAGATCCCTGAAGGCAGAAGCCGGATGCAGCTTGTTCGTCTTGGAATCCTGAACGGCGAATTCGTCAAGTGTGTCGAGCGGCTTCCGGGCGGAACCATCGTAATCGAGAAGAACCATCGGGAGATCGCCCTCGGGGCGCCGCTCGCACGGAAGATCATGGTCACAATCGAATGACGGAACAATCAGACGCCGACGTCTCGGCGACTCCATCGCACGTCGAGAAACACGCGCATTCGAATACCATCGTTGCACAGAACGGCCTTCTCCGTTCGAAAGTCGCTCTTGTGGGGAATCCCAACGTCGGCAAGTCTCTCATCTTCAATTACCTGTCCGGACTCTATGTCGACGTTTCGAATTATCCCGGTACGACCGTTGAACTGACCAAGGGGACATACAAATCGTTCGACATCTTCGATTCACCGGGTGTGTACGGAATCTCCGCACTGACGGAAGAGGAGAATGTCACGCGGGATATCGTTCTGAATGCAGACGTCGTCCTGAACATCGCCGACTCCGTCCACCTCGAGCGGGACCTATTCCTGACCCAGCAACTGATCGACATGGGCAAGCGGGTGGCACTTCTCCTGAACTTCGAGGACGAGTTGAAGCGTCAGGGGATCAGCATCGACGTCAAGACC
>JALONE010000320.1 GCA_025455125.1 Bacteroidota bacterium | reverse complement strand
CGTGAACCGTCGGGAGCACGGTGGTCACATGGCGATGCACGAGATGCTCGCGCTGCATGCGGTACTCGATGAGGTCTCGGACCGTTATGACCTTGAGCAAGTGCTTCCGTGCAAGTTCCATCAATCGGGGAACGCGCGCCATCGAGCCATCTTCGTCGAGGATCTCGCACAGCAGTCCGGCTGGCTGCAATCCAGCCAACCGGCAGAGATCGACGACAGCCTCTGTATGTCCCGCCCGACGGAGAACTCCCCCCTCTACTGCCTTGAGCGGAAAGATATGTCCCGGCCGGGCGAAGTCCTTTGCCGTCGCTTTCGCATCCGCCAGCGCCCGGACGGTCGCGGCACGATCCGCTGCGGAAACGCCGGTCGTGGTTCCGTGTACGTAGTCGACGGAAACGGTGAACGGCGTTTCGTGCAGCGATGTATTCTCATCCACCATCAGGTCAAGACCCAGTTCTTCCGCACGTGCCGCCGTGATCGGTGTGCAGACCACGCCGCGGCCTTCCCGCGTGAAGAAATTCACGAGTTCCGGCGTAACCTTCTCCGCGGAGAGAACGAAGTCTCCTTCGTTCTCCCGGTCTGCATCGTCCACCACGATGAGGATGCGCCCGTCCCGGACATCGGCAAGGGCTTCCTCAATGGAATGGAAGTGATAGGCCTTCGAGCCGCCCATGGATTACTTCTTCTCTCCTTCTGTCTCCGAGATCACCGAAGCGATCGCCGAGCGGTCCATCTTGACCTTCACGTTGTCGGCGATCTGGATGAGCATCGACTTCTCGTCCATGCCGGCAACGGTGCCGTAGATGCCGCCGGAGGTGAGGACCTTGTCCCCCTTCTTCACGGCGTCGAGCATCGACTGGCGTTCCTTGGCGCGCTTCTGCTGCGGACGGATGATCATGAAATAGAAGATGGCAATGATGGAGCCGAAGAGGATCAGGTTGGCGACCAAGCCGGTGCCACCCTGGTCAGTTCCTTGTTGTGCCATCAAAACGAATGGATAGATGCTCACGTGGTGTTCCTTTCTTCTTATAAAGAGTGTTCATTAGTGATCTATTCGATTCCGGAAACCGGTGCAGCGTTCCGTATGCTCGTGAGGAAGGTCTGCTTCCAGGATTCAAATCGTCCTTCGCAGATCGCCAATCGTGCCTCCTGCACCATACGGAGATAGAATGTCACATTGTGGATCGTCGCCAATTGAAGCGCAAGAATTTCCCGAGACAAGAACAGGTGTCGCAGATATGCGCGCGTGAATGTGCGGCATCCATAACAAATGCATGTTTCGTCCACAGGTGAAAAGTCCTGCTTGTACTGAGCATTGCGCAGATTGAGCGTCCCGGTTCGGGTGAACAGGTTCGCATTCCGACCATTGCGGGTCGGCATGACGCAATCGAACATGTCGACACCACGGGCGATCGATTCGACGATATTCTCCGGCGTCCCCACGCCCATTAGATATCGGGGTTTCACCTTCGGCAAGAACTGTTCGGTGAACGCCGTAATGTCATACATCGTCTCGGCCGGCTCTCCCACCGCCAGCCCGCCGATCGCATAGCCCTCGAAGTCCATCGACACCAATGCTCGCGCACTCGCTTCCCGAACGGTCGGGAAGGTGCTTCCCTGCACAATAGCGAATAGCGATTGTCGATGTGCGTACCGTTCCGGTTCGCGCCCCATCGCCTCCTGGCATCGGGCCGCCCAGCGGACCGTCAGCTCATGCGAAGTCTGTGCATACTCCGCATCGCACGGATGCGGCGGACATTCATCCAACACCATCATGATGTCCGATCCAAGATCACGCTGAATGCGGACGACCGACTCCGGAGTGAAGAGATGCGTTGACCCGTCAAGATGCGAGCGGAACGTCACGCCTTCTTCCTCGATGCGCCGCAGGTCGGTCAGGCTGAAGACCTGATACCCGCCGCTGTCGGTGAGCATCGGACGGTCCCAGGCGGCGAAACGATGCAAGCCTCCGGCCTTGTGAATGGTTTCTGTCCCGGGGCGCAGATACAGATGGTACGTGTTCCCAAGGATGATCTGTGCACCCGCCTCGACGAGTTCCCTCGGCTCCATCGCCTTCACGGTTCCCTGCGTCCCGACGGGCATGAAGATCGGTGTCTCGATCTCGCCATGATCGGTCTGAAGGAGGCCGGCTCGGGCTTTTCCATCTGTGGCCGTCAGCGTGAATTTCAAACGGTTCCTTGCCGAAGTCCGGGGGTCAATAAAAAACCGCAGGGAGTCTCTCTGCGGCGTCGCGGGGTTCCTATGCGGTCAATGGGTGCAATATACCCAGAAATCGACGCGAAATCAACCGAGCCCGTCCGGAAGCATTGCCACCCGTTTTCTGCGCTTCCAATGAGCATCCAGGAGGAGGAAGATGCCGACATACGCAAGCCCGCCAAGGGTGTCTGCCAGCATGTCAAAATAGTCGAACGAACGCCCGGGGACGAAGAATTGGTGGACCTCATCCATGACGCCGTACAAGATCGTCACGGCGAGGCCAACGAGGAGCGCACGACGCTGCAACGACGGGAAGCGGACCTGATAGAAGAAGGCGCGATGCGCGAACCAGCAGAGAAAGAAGAAGACGATGGCATGTGCGACCTTATCCTGGAAACTGAAGAGACGCAGTGTCGGGATGGAAGGGATCGAGGACAACCAGAAGATGAGAGCGATCCATGCGATGGCAGGAACTTGATACCGGACAAACTGCTTCACTCATGCCTCCCTGTTTCGATACGGGCAAACGCTTTCGGCAGATACTCGATCAGATCGCCCGCGACCAGACTCCGTTCGCCCATGCGCTCCGCGGCGATATCGCCCGAGAGTCCGTGCACGAAGGCCGCGCACCACGCCGCAGCATGCTGTTCCATCCCCTGTGCCCAAAGTCCCGCAACGATCCCGGCAAGCACATCACCTGATCCGACCGTCGCCATTCCGGGATTGCCCGTCGAATTCAGAATGACCGTACCATCGCTCGATGCCGTTGCGGTCGGCACCCCCTTCAGAATGACGGCGGACCGTGTCGCTCGTGCGTATGCACGGACGGATTCCACGCGGTCGGTCTCAATGTCGCGCGGGCCCA
>JALONE010000319.1 GCA_025455125.1 Bacteroidota bacterium | reverse complement strand
GGTCGGGATGGAGCAGATCGAGGCGCTTGTGCAAAAGGGGGAGATCACGCGCGGGGACTTCGACCGGATGCGCGCCGACCTTGCGGATTTTGAAAAGCAAATGGGGACCATCTTCCGCGAACTCCGGAACATCGAAAAGCGCGTTCAGGATTCCGTGCGAGAACTGGACGAGAAGATCGTCATGCCCGTCGTAGACGAGGCGATCGCCGTGCTTCGCGCGACCTATGACTGTCCCGCGGTTCAAGCTTACCTCGCAGACCTGCGCGCCTACGTTGTCGACAACCTCGAACGGTTCCGACAGCAGCCGGCCGCTCCGCCCCAGGAGGGAGAGGAAGAACCAGAGGCGGACGAATTCACGGAGTTCCAGGTGAATGTGCTTGTCGACAATGCAGAGACGACCCACGTTCCCATCATCATCGAAACGAATCCGAAGTACAAGAACATCTTCGGAACGGTCGATCGTGAGTTCGTCAAGGGGGGCATCTGGCGCACGGACTTCACGAAGATCAAGGCGGGCTCGCTCCTTCGTGCCGACGGCGGATACCTGGTCCTCAACGCGCTCGACACGCTCATCGAGCCGGGCGTCTGGCAGGACCTGAAGCGAACGCTGCGCACCGGGTTGATGGACATCCAGACGTACGAGCCGACCTTCGGCTTCGCACCGATGGGACTGAAGCCCGAGGCCATTCCGATCAACGTGAAGGTGATCATGATCGGCGACACGGATGTCTATCAATTGTTGTATCACCGTGACGACGATTTCAAGAAGATCTTCAAGATCCGAGCGGACTTCGACTTCGAGATGAAGCGGGACAAGAGCGCGCTCGTTCAGTACCAGCGCTTTGTCAAGATGTTGTGCGATGACGAGACGCTGCTCCCGTTCGATGCGTCCGCTCTCGCGCAGATCATCGAGTTTGGCGTGCGTCTGGCCGGCAGCCGGAAGAAGATCTCGACGCGGTTCAATATCATCGCGGATGTGGTGCGGGAAGCGGAATACTGGAAAAAGAAGGAGACATCAGTCGTCAGTGGTCAGAAGCGAAAAGGACCTGGGGCGGTGACGGGGGCGCATGTTGACAAGGCGATCGCGTAGCGCATTTATCGGGTGAAGCTCATCGAGGAGAAGATCCAGGAAATGATCGACGATGGTTCGATCATGATCGATGTGAAGGGATCGGTGATCGGACAGGTGAACGGCTTGTCGGTGTACGACATTGGCGAGCACGCCTTTGGAAAGCCGGCACGGATCACCGCGCGGACGGCCCTTGGGCGAAGCGGCGTCATCAACATCGAGCGCGAAGCGGAGATGAGCGGACGAACGCACAATAAGGGCGTCGCCATTCTGAGTGGGTACTTCCGGAGCCAGTTCGCGCAGGACAAGCCGCTGGTGATGGATGCGAGCATCACGTTCGAGCAGTCGTATTCGGGCGTTGATGGCGACAGCGCATCGTCGACGGAGATCTATGCGATTCTTTCCAGTCTGTCCGGCATTCCCATCCGGCAGGACCTTGCGGTGACGGGCTCGGTGAATCAGAAGGGAGAGATCCAGCCGATCGGCGGGGTGAATCTGAAGATCGAGGGATTCTTCGACGTCTGCAAAGCGCGCGGGTTGACAGGGAAGCAGGGCGTGTTGATTCCGCATCAGAATGTGGGGGAATTGATGTTGCGGGAGGATGTCTGCACGGCGGCGCGCAAGAAGCAGTTTGCCGTATTCGCTGTGCGCACCGTCGAGGAGGGAATCGAGCTCCTTACCGGCGTAAGCGCGCGGACGGTCTTGGAAAAGGCGAATAAGAAACTTCAGGAGTATGCGGAGATGTGGAGGAGGTTTGAGGGGAAATAAGACATTTGTGATTGTTGATTTGTGATTGTTGATTGTGATTGGGTGATTCTCTATGAAGTCGCATCGGCGTGGGATTCAGATCATTGTGCTGCTTGTGCTCATCGTTCTTGCGGGGACGGTGGGATATCATGTCATTGAGGGATGGTCGTGGTTCGATTCGCTGTATATGACGGTCATTACGCTTGCGACGGTCGGGTACGGCGAAACACACCCGTTGAGCACGCCCGGACGAGTGTTCACCATCTTCCTCATCATGGGAGGAATGGGGATCATTCTGTACGGCGTGTCGGAAGTGACGCAGTTCCTGCTTCGAGGGGGAATCGGTGGAATACTCAGGAGACGCAAGATGGAGCGGTTGATCCGGGAAAGCGCGCAACATTACATTCTCTGCGGTGTCGGAAAGAACGGACACTACGTCTTGGAAGAATTGCTCAAGACGAAACGGCCGATCGTTGTTGTGGAACGGGATCAGGCGAAGGTCGCTGAATTGCAGGAGCGGGAAATTCCCGCCATCCATGGAGATGCATCGGATGACGCCGTGCTTCGCGCCGCGGGGATCGAAAAGGCGGCCGGTCTGGTCACGACACTCCCCGAAGACAAGGACAATCTCTTCGTCGTCATCACGGCCCGTGGACTGAATCCGAACCTCCGCATCATTGCGAAACTGGATGACGTGCGTGTGCGGGAGAAGTTCGTCCGCAGCGGCGCGGACTCCGCGATCTCCGCGAGCTACATCGGCGGATTGCGCATGGCGTCGGAACTGGTCCGGCCGAAAACGACGAGCTTTCTCGATCAAATGCTGCGAGATGATTCGGGATTGCGTGTTGACGAGGTGAACATCGGTGCGAGCTCCCCGCACATCAACAAGAAGCTTCGCGACTGCGATGTCATTGCGTCATCGGGAGTTGTTTTGGTGTCGATGAAGCGCAATGGGGGAGGGTTTCAGTTCAATCCGCCCGGGGAGATGGTGTTGCAGCAAGGGGATGCGTTAATCGTGATCGGAACGCCGGAGCAGGTAGAGGGCCTGCGTTCGCTTATTTAGAAACCTACCACAGATTACACAGAGGGACACTGATTCACACGGAAATAGTTGGTAGGCATCTTGAAAAACGACGACCGAGTCGGCCTGAGCCTCTCGAAGGCTTAATTTCCGACAACCTTCACGCTTCGACGCCCCTCGACAAGCTCGGGGTGACGCCCCTCGACAAGCTCGGGGTGACGCCCCTCGACAAGCTCGGGGTGACGCCCCTC
>JALONE010000318.1 GCA_025455125.1 Bacteroidota bacterium | reverse complement strand
CGAGGCAGCTTCTCCGGATCGGCGTCGACAACCTCGAAGAAGGACGCATGCTCGTTGTCGACGTGGATGGGAAAGCAACGACACATCCGCTTCAGCTTGGAGCCAATACGATCCTCCGTCCGATCCTTCCCGTTGCAACCCCCGCTCGTCTTAATATCCAAGTTGACCAGTCCACACCCGCACACCTGGACGCTCGCCCGCTTCCCCCAGTCACCAAATCATCAGATCGTTCCATCCCGATATTTCCTTCTCCCCCCCGCATCATCTATCTCCTCCCCTATTCGCACAACGATATCGGTTATTCCGACCATCAAACCGTCGTTGAGCAGAAACAGTGGTCCTATCTCGAGCAGGCACTCGACCTCATCGAGGGGACGAAGAATTATCCAGAGGGATCGAGATTCAAATGGAATGTGGAGATCCTCTGGCCGCTCGAAAGCTATCTGCGCACGGCAATCGATGAGAAGCAGCGACGGCTCTTGAGCGCAATTCGCGACGGTGATGTCGGTTTGAACGCATTCTACACTGGAGTATTGACCGGTCTCGCCCAGCCGGTGCAGATGGACCGGTACTTCGATGAATCACGCCGGCTTCGGAACGAATATGGGTTGCGCATTGAGACCGCGGTTATCACGGACATCCCGGGACACACATGGGGGGTCGTGACGGCTTTGGCAAATGCCGGAGTGAAGTATTTTGCGATCGCTCCGAATGCGTACGATCGCATCGGCTACGCGTACGAATTGTGGGGAGACAAGCCGTTCCGGTGGGAATCGCAATCGGGGAAGGAGTCTGTGCTGGCGTGGATGGCGGGATCAAGTTACTCGGCGTTTCATGAAGGGACGCTGGCGAAGTTGGGGGATGAGAAGATGTTCGCGTTGCTCAGGGGATTCGACTCGCGTTCGGTGACACATCGCATTCTACATCTCCCGTATACCATTGGCGGCGACAACGGTCCGCCAGACTCGACCTTGTCCGATTTCGTCCGGTCGTGGAATGAGCGGTACGAATCGCCACGGCTAGTGATCGGAACGCATCAGGAAATGTTCGAGGCATTCGAGCGGGAAGACTCGGTCGGCGTGAAGACGGTCCGTGGAGATTTCACGCCCTACTGGGAGGATGGTGTCGGCTCGACCGCGAACGAAACGGCGCTTGCCCGCCGGGCGGTGGATCGGCTTGTGCGAGCGGAAGCGGTGTGGTCGTTCCGGTCGATGCAGGAATTCCCCGATTCGCTGAACCGTTCGGCGTGGAGAAATGTCGTTCTGTGGGATGAGCACACGTGGGGGGCCTGGAACAGCATATCGGATCCCGATGCATCATCGGTGAAAGCGCAATGGGAGTACAAACGCGCCTTCGCCCTGAATGCCGATCGGGAATCCCGCGAGTTGCTAACGTCGATCGCGCCGTCCGAACGGTCGAAGGTCATTGACGTTGTCAATACGCATAACTGGACGAGAACCGACGTCGCGTTTCTCGATCCTGAGGCGAGCAAGGGATTCGAAGGGGCCCACACGGCGGATGGGAAATCGGTGGCGGCCCAGCGATTGAGAACGGGCGAGCTCGTGATTCGCGCGGAAGATGTTCCATCATTGAGTTCGAAGCGGTACACCTTGACAAAGATCGGGCAGAAGGTCTTGGGAGCTCAGGCGAGCGCGACGACGCTGGAGAACGAGTTTCTCACTGTGAAGGTGAGCCCGAAGTCGGGCGCGATCACATCGCTGAGGCGAAAGCGGGATGGTTACGAATTCGTCGACCCGTCCCGGGAAGGAGTGAATGCGTTGCTCAACGTCCGCGGACGGGACCCGAAGGAGGCCACGCGTCTCCGAGGAGTTCGCGTGCGTGTGCAGGAATCCGGCGGATTGGTCGCTTCGTTGCTCATCACGGGAACAGCGGACGGATGCCGTTCCTATGAAACGGAACTGCGTCTCTTCGCCGGAATCCCGCGATTGGATATCATCAATCGCATCGACAAGCTCCCCGTTCGGGAAAAAGAAGCGATCCACTTCGCATTCCCATTCCGCGTTTCGGACCCGCAGCCGCGGTATGACGTTGCCTCAAGCATCGTGCGTCCTGAACTGGACCAACTAGGGGGATCGTGCAAGAACTTCTTCACGGCGCAAAGTTGGTTTGATGTGTCGAATGAGCGCGTCGGCGTTGCGTGCGCGTTGCTCGATGCGCCGATGTTTCAGCTCGGCGGGATCACGGTCGAGCAGCCCTGGATGCGAACACTCGAGCCTTCCGCGGCGATCTACTCGTATGCGCTGAACAATTACTGGCACACGAACTACAAGGCGGATCAGGAAGGTGCGGTCGCATTTGAATATCGCATCCATCCGCACGAGGCATTCGATCCCGTCGCAACCGTCCGATTTGCCCAGGATTCGCGCGAACCGATGATCGTCATCCCCGTGAAGGCGAGCGAGCATCGAACGGAGCTCGCGTTCGACATACAGAGCAAGGCTTCGGTGTTGTCCGTCCGTCCGCTCTCAGATCGAAAGGCTACGTTGGTGATGCTGATGAATCCGACGGCGGATGCGCGATCCGTAGAACTTGTTGCGAGAGAGGGGAAGCAGATGACGGCGTGGCGGAGCGATCCGGGGGGAGCGGCGGGTGAGAAGTTGGGAGGACGGTGGATGATCGGGCCGCACGCGGTCGAATACGTCATTATTGGCGAGACTCCCGGCATCTTAAGAAGCCGGGAGTGACATTGATGGGTTGGGAGTGAATCATGGCAAAACCCGTTCGAACCACACTCATCGCGCTCTCTGTTGGAATGCTCTTCGCCGTTTCCAGCACTGCCCTTTCTCAATCCCGTCACACCTTTGAGTTGGCGAAGAGTGAATTCCTTCTCGATGGGGAGCCGTTTCAGATCATCAGCGGGGAGATTCACCCGGCACGCATTCCGAAGGCATATTGGCGTCACCGGGTCCAGATGGCGAAGGCCATGGGGTGCAACACGATCGCTGCGTACTTCTTCTGGAACTACCACGAGACCTCACCCGGCACGTTCGACTTCCGCACGGAGAGCAGGGATCTCAAGACCTTCATGCGCATCGTCCTTGAGGAGGATATGTGGCTCCTCGTGCGTCCGGGTCC
>JALONE010000317.1 GCA_025455125.1 Bacteroidota bacterium | reverse complement strand
GAGCGAGAGTTCGCGCGCCAGACGGTAGACGAAGGGACGGAAGCCGACTCCCTGAACGGCGCCGCGGATGACGATGCGCACGCGCATGATGGATCAGGACCGTTCGAGCATCGCACCGACGCATTCGACAGCTTCGGCGACGCCGGTTCGTGCGGCGGGAGAAAGGTCTTCAGAGAGATCGAACTCCCGCGCGGGAATTCCGATCACATGCGCCTGGCGGGGTGCATGCCCATAAAGGTCTCGTGCAAGGGAGAGAAGCGATGTGGGAGAAAGGGAATGCGAGCGCACACTGCGGGCCGGAGTCTGTTCGACAGATTCCGCGTATACGTGATCCGCCATCGCGTCCGCATCGACAAAGAAGACGCGGTCGACCTCGGCGATGTCGTGCGCCAACTCCGGGGTCAGTTGATGGACCGACAGGCAGCGCAGGGCCGGATGGCGCCTGGCAAGTTCTTCCGCCACGCGGACCCCGGCCGCATCATCGCCGCGGAGTGTATTTCCGTAGCCGATCACCAATGCCGAACGAAAGTTGTTTCCGTCAGAAGACATGTCGTTTTTCTTTGTGCTCTTTGTGTCTTCGTGGTGATCTTTGAACCAAGACCACCACTGAGTCACAGAAGGTGCAGAAACTTCATAATGCTTTTCTTTGTGCCTTTGTGTCTTCGTGGTGATCAACGAAGAATTCATCGATGCAGCAGCTGAGTCACGATCGCGTGACCGAATCGAGGAGGCTTCCATTCGCATCGAACAATTCCACGTGCAGCGGCATTTGGCCGAGGGCGTGCGTGGAGCAGGAAAGGCACGGATCGTAGCAGCGGATGCCGGCTTCTACCCGGTTCAACATCCCTTCCGTGATCTTCCCTTTCTTTCCGTCGATGAAGTGGGCCGCGATCTGATGCACCGTGCGGTTCATCGCAATGTTGTTCTGCGCCGTTGCGATGATGAGGTTCGCCTGCTGGATCACACCGTCCTTGTTTACCTTGTACCGGTGGAACAACACACCGCGCGGGGCCTCGCAGAATCCGACACCTTCCGTCCGGTTGATCGACGCTTGTGACCGAATGGTCGTTCCAAGGATCGCCGGGTCGTTGAGCAGCTGCTCGATCTTCTCCACCGCGAACAACATCTCGATGCATCGCGCATAGTGATAGTAGAACGAATTGTTCACAACGCCCACATTGCCGCTCAGTTTCTTGAAGACCTTCCGCTCCTCTTCGGCTTCCGGTGTTTCGATGAAGTCGCAGATGTTGACGCGCGCGAGTGGTCCGACGCGGTACATGCCGTCCGGATATCCAAACTGCTTGAAGTACGGGAACTTCAGCCATGACCACGATTCGACCGCCTCGCCGAAATACTCTTCGAACTTCTTGGGATCGAGCTTGTCGGCGATGGTGTTTCCGTTGCCGTCCATGATGCGCAGGAAGCCGTCGTAGTACTCGAGCGCGCCGTCCTTCGACACCAATCCGACGAACAGCGACCGGAAGTTGCCGAACTCCGTGATCTCGTTCTTGTACTTCGCGTGAACCTTCTTGATCGTCTCAAGTGCGATGCCGACGGTCTGTCGCGCCTCGGGGATCCACGCCAGCATGCGGTCTCTGTTCTCCGCCGTCAGCGGGTCCCGAACGCCCCCGGGAACGGTCCAGGGGGTATGGATCTTCCTGCCGCCGAGAATCTCGATCACTTCCTGACCGAATTTGCGGAGGCGGATTCCCTTGAGGGCGAGTTCCTTGTCGTGGCCGATGAGACCGAAGACGTTGCGCGTCGCGGGATCAGAATCGAACCCGAGGAGAAAATCGGGGGAAGAGAGGTGGAAGAAGCTGAGCGCATGCGACTGCAACCATTGCGCGAGGGTCAACATGCGACGGAGTTTTTCAGCCGTTTCGGGAACCTCCACGGCAAGGATGTCATCCCCCGCCTTCGCGGATGTGACGAGATGGCTTGCGGGACAGATGCCGCAGATGCGGGACGTGATGCCGGGCATCTCCCACATCAGCCGGCCTTCCGTGAATTTCTCGAATCCGCGGAATTCGTTGACGTGGAAGCGGGTCTCGGCGACGTCGCCGTTCGGTTGCAGCGCGATCGTGATCTTCGCGTGCCCCTCGATGCGGGTCACTGGGGAAATCGTAATGGTCTTTGTCATGGAGTCGTCCTCAATATCAACCGTAGCGGAGATAGGCCGGCGACATCGTCGGCTTCTCGCCCTTCAGTAATCCGTCCACTGCCTGCCAGATCTGATCGGCCGTCGGGGGGCATCCGTGGAGATACGCATCCACGGGAATGACCTCATGCTTTGCCGTCGGCCACGTAGGCCAGCGTCCCTGCCACGGCGACGGCCTCGGCGTAGCCTGGGGAATTGAAAAAGCCAAGCACAACGGGCTGCGATGGATCGTCGAGGTCGACCGTGCTCAGCCCCTCGCCGTCGGCTACCAGCCCCACGGTGGCGCCGCCGATCGACGTCGTGACGACGTTCAACGCCAGGCCAGACGTGGTCACCGATCCCTCCACGAACACGACATCGACATTCGCGGGAAACTCCTTCACGTCGGCGATCGGCGAATAGACGAGTTCCATCCGGTCGGCCAATTCGACCAGCCGCTCGTCCATGTCCAGGAACGACATGTGGCATCCCGAACATCCTCCCAGCCATGCTGTTGCTACTCGTGGTTTGCTCATGGTCACGTCTTCTCGAATTAGTCGTTGTCTTCCGGTTGTTGGACCCATTCCCGCTTGTTCCGCGCGGTCACGAGGAATTTGAGGAATCCCCGTTCTTTCTGCATCTCGCCGATGGTCGCACCCTTCTCGAAGAGCGCGCCGGTCGGACAGACGCGGACGCACTTTCCGCACGACGTGCAGCTGTCCGATTCGCCCCACGGCTGATGCATGTCCGCGACGATCTCGCAGTCGATGCCGCGCCCCGCAACATCCCACACATGCGCCCCTTCGACCTCATGACACACGCGGAGACACCGGGTGCAGAGTACGCACCGGTTGCGGTCCATGACGAAATCCTTGTGCGTCGCATCGAGCGACTTGTGCGGGAAGAGATACGGGAACCGAACGTGGTCGAGTCCCACTTCGTATGCGAGATTCTGAAGTTCGCAGTACGAATTCACCACGCACACGGCGCACTGATGATTGCCTTCGGATGCAAGGAGTTCAACGATCATCCGGCGGTATTTCTTCAACCGGTCGGTGTTGGTGTGTATCACCATCCCCTCGGCCGGCTTGGTCGTACACGAGGTCGCCAGCTTGGACCATCCCTCCACTTCCACCATACATAATCGGCAGGCGCCGACCGAGCTCAGTCCTTCCAGGAAGCAGAGCGTTGGAATATGGATCTTGTGTTCACGCGCGACCTGAAGCAGGGTTTGGTCATCCTGCGCGCTCAGCTGTTGTCCGTCGATGGTAATCGTGACGATCGCCATGGCTTAGGCCTCCTTTCCGGCTGCGGCATGAGCATGTCCGTTCCCGCCGTTCGCAGCGAAGGCAGGAGACTCTTTCAGCAGGCGCGTGTACTCGTCCCGGAAGAAGCGGATGGTCGAGAGGACCGGATTGGGCGCCGACTGTCCCAGACCGCAGAGGCTCGTTTCCTTCACCATTGTGCACAACTCCTGCAACAGCGTGAAGTCTTCCTCTGTTCCTTCGCCATTCTTGATCTTCTCCAGCAGGAGATAGATGTGCTTCGTCCCGACGCGGCAGGGAATGCACTTGCCGCATGATTCGTCCATGCAGAATTCCATGAAGTACTTCGCGACATCCACCATCGATGCCGTACTGTCCATCACGATCATTCCGCCGCTCCCCATGATCGAGCCGACGGTCGCAAGGGCCTCGTAGTCGACCGGGAGGTCGAGATGTTCTTTGGGGATGCAGCCGCCGGACGGTCCGCCGGTCTGCGCGGCCTTGAATTCTGTTCCCTCCGGAGTTCCGCCGCCGATGTCGAAGATGATCTTCCGCAACGGGATGCCCATCGGAACTTCCACTAGACCGGTGTTCCTGATGTTCCCTGCGAGCGCGAAGACCTTCGTCCCCGCACTCTTCGGCGTGCCGATCCCCGCGAACCACTCCCCTCCGTTGTTGATGATGGGGCAGATGTTCGCGAAGGTCTCTACATTATTAATGAGCGTCGGTTTGTCCCAGAGCCCTTTTTCGGAGGGATAGGGAGGACGGGGACGCGGACGGCCGCGACGGCCCATGACCGAGCGGAGAAGTGCGGTCTCTTCTCCGCAGACGAACGCGCCCGCGCCGATGCGGAGGTCGATGCGGAAGTTGAATTGTGATTCGAGAATACGATTTCCCAGGAGTCCGAGCTTTTCCGCTTGTTTGATCGCAAGACGAAGCCGGTCGATGGCGAGCGGATATTCTGCACGGACGTAGATGTATCCCTGGCTTGCGCCGACCGCGTATCCCGCGATCGCCATCCCTTCAAGCACCCGATGTGGATCTCCTTCAAGCACCGAGCGGTCCATGAAGGCGCCCGGATCTCCTTCGTCCGCGTTGCAGACGACATACTTCTGATCTGACTTTCCTTTGCGGACGATGTCCCATTTCAATCCCGTGGGATATCCTGCACCGCCGCGACCGCGCAGTCCGCTCTTGCGGATCTCCGCGATGACTTCTTCGGGCTGCAGTTCCGTGAGCGCCCGTCCAAGCGCCTCGTAACCATCGGCCGCGATATATTCCTCGATGCTTTCGGCGTTGATGCGTCCCATGTTCTCCAGGACGATCTTCTTCTGTGAAGAGAAGAACGGACTGTTCAGGTCGAGGGCGTGGTCGACGACCTTTTTTCCTTCGGCGACATGCTCAACGACGATGCGCCGCGCCGTTTCCGCGTCGACATGCTGATACAGCGTCGGATCCGGCAGAACCAACACGAGCGGTCCTTCGCCGCAGAGCCCGAGACAGCCCGTACCGACCATCTCGCATTTCTTCGACAGGCCGGTCTCGTCGAGAGTCTTCTTGAGCGATTCTTTGACGGCATCGCATCCGCTCGAGACGCAGCCGGCGGACGAGCAATAGAGAATGCGGTGAGTGAATTGGGATTGACGATCCCGTTCCTTCTCGGCGAGTTCGCGAAGATCTTCGATCGTCATGCCGGAACCTCCTTCTTTTCTGCCTGCCAGTGCGCCACGCGCTTGGCGGATTCTTCGGGCGTGAGTTTGCCCGCAACAGTATTATCGAGCACAGCCACCGGAGCGAGGCCGCACGATCCGACACAACGGGCGGAGACAAGCGAGATCTTGCCGTCCTTCGTCGTCTCTCCGAATTTGCAGCCGCATTGGTGCTCGACCGCCTTTTGGATCTCCGCGGCGCCTTTGACGTAGCATGCCGTTCCCGTGCAGAGGACGAAGACATGCTCGCCGCTCGGCTTCATGCGGAAGAAATGATAGAAC
>JALONE010000316.1 GCA_025455125.1 Bacteroidota bacterium | reverse complement strand
GCGCTGGTCCCCGACGCGTCGTCGTCCGCGCCGTAAAAGACAGAACCCGCGGCATTCATGCCAGCATGATCGTAGTGTCCAGAAATGACGATTGCTTCGTTCTTGAGAACGGGATCGCTGCCTTCGACCAGGCCAAGTACATTCTCGGTCGTCCTCCGTTCTCGGATGACGCGGGCGGCCGCCGAGATGCTCACGTCATCGACGAAGACGGGGGAGAAGAGGGAGTCGCTCAATGCGCGTTGACGGAGCGCGGTGAGCGAGTGACCGGCGGATTGCAGGATCTGTTGTGCGATCATGGGGGAGACAATGAAGCGTGGCGTCATGCCGGATCGCTGCAATGTCGGTTCTTCCATGGTCATCCGACCGCGATCGACCCCGAACGACAGAGCAAGCTGAATGACGGAATCGATGGAACCAGGCCCCGCATCGTCCGCGATCACCATTAATGCGGCAACACCCGGTTCGCGCCGCTGTGCATACAATCGGCGGAGCGTTTGCGGACGCGTTGTTTCTCCGACATGCTCGCGCTTTCCCGCAAACATGAACACGATGCGGCCTGCGAGACGGGCGCGTTCGGCATCCGGGATGATGCAATCCGTATGACCGATGAACGCAACGGGTCCGCTGAAGACGGAATCACGGCCGGTTTCCGCCATGAAGTCCTTCCCCCAGCGATATTCTGTCTTGACCCCTGACCGAGAGATGGTGATCGTGCTCGACGGATCGATCTTCGTGATGGTGACGTTGAACGGCTGCAAATAGCCGCCATCCGTTCCAACCGGCTTCAGGTTGAGGCGCTTGAATTCGGATGCGATGTATTGAGCCGCCTTCCGCTGGCCGGGATAGGATGTCTCGCGTCCTTCGAGACTATCTGATGCGAGAACATATACGTGACGCTTCAGGTCCTCCGCCCGGATCGACGAGAAGCCGGTTGCTGCATCAGGATGAATAACAGGAACTTGTGCAAGGACTGTGGAAGAGGCGATACAGAGGAGGGTGAGAATGGATGGGCGGTTCATCGCATGTTCCAGAAATTATTGATACGAATAAACAATAAAGATACAGATTTTTGCTTCGTCATTCCAAGATGGCTTAACGAGACCAAACTCCTGAAGGTTGTTCAGTAAAACTGCCATTACGACATGACCTAATGTCGGAAATCATGCCATGCTGACATAATGACATGATAATTATTGTAACAATTCCACGAAATACCTTAAATCACCAAATATTTTTCTTGGCATGGCTCTTGTATGATATGGTGTCAGAACTCAACAATCAATGAACCAATAGGAGATTTTGTCATGCTGGTCCGTTTTGATTATCCGCGAACGATGAATTCCATGCTGGATGAGCTGTTTGCCACGGATGTCCGGCCGACCCGATCCGTCTTTCCCGCGGTCGATATCACGGAAGATGAGCACGTGTTCCAGGTTCTCGCCGAGTTGCCGGGTGTGAAGAAGGATGACGTGAAGGTCGCGTTTGAAAATGGAGTCCTGACTCTCAGCGGTGAGCGAAAGCCGTATCAGATCCCGGATGATGCCCGGATCCTCATGAATGAAATGCGCACCCGCGCCTTTGAGCGTTCCTTCGAATTCGGATTCGATGTGCAATCGGACAAGATCTCCGCGGAGATGTCGAATGGGCTCCTGCGCATCTCGATCCCGAAGGCGGAACAGGCCAAAGCTCGCACGATCAGCGTGAAATAGCGCTGCGGACGCGGGAGAATAATGCCATGAACAAGAACGTTGCACTCATTCGGAGAACCCCAGGTGCCATCGTGAAGCGGAACGAGATCGCTGAATCGCTCGTGACACCGGTCGCGGACATCTACGAAACGGTGGATGCGTTCGTGGTGCGGCTCGACATGCCCGGAACGTCGAATGAGAAGATCAAATTAAGCATCGACCCGGACCGTCTTTCGATTCGTGCGGCGGTTGGCACCTTGCACAAGGAAGGCACAGGATTCCTGCTCAGCGAGATCGGACAGAAAGCCTACCAACGCGAGTTCAACCTCGGCGACGGAATCGACCTCGACCGGGTGGAAGCGGTCTACGCCGACGGAGTCCTGACCATCACGTTGGGGAAGACCGACGCAATGAAGTCCCGGGAGATCCGGGTGAACTAGACAATAGTTTCATCTTCAATCAACAATCACAAACCAACAATCATCATTGAGTAATCTCGGAGGAGCTGCCATGTCACTCATTCGTTGGAGTCCGACGCGCGACCTTGCGGCGTGGCCCTCTGATATCGTTGAGATGCAGAGGGAGATCAACAAGATGTTCGACAATATCTTCCGCGGCGAGCGGGACGAGAGTTTTGCATCATCGTCTTGGGTCCCGGCGGTCGATATCGCCGAACACGATGACGAATACATCGTCAAAGTGGAACTCCCGGGTGTCAGCAAGGACGATGTGAAGATCACCCTGGAGTCCAACATTCTCACGATTCGCGGAGAGAAGAAGCAGGAGAAGGAGACGAAGAAGGAGAACCTGCATCGGGTGGAGCGCCTGTATGGCACATTCCAGCGGTCCTTCACACTTCCTTCCACCGTCAAGAGCGACAAGATCGATGCGTCGTTCCGGGATGGCATTCTGCACATCTCTCTGCCGAAGGCGGAGGAATCCAAGCCGAAGCAGATCGAAGTGAAGGTGAAGTAACGCGTCCGGCGTGGGTGTTGTCCCACGTGCGATCCGGAATTCGCAGAGCCGATCATGGTCGGATCCCCGTAGGGTGGGTCCGGCCGTTCGGCGTTCTCCCATCGACCAATACACGCGGTACAGGTCCGCGAACATCTTACTGAAAGGAATCACCACATGGCCACAGCTGGAAAGATCATCGGGATCGATCTCGGGACGACGAACTCGGTCGTTGCCGTTATGGAAGGGAATGACCCTGTCGTTATCGCGAATGCGGAAGGTGCGCGGACCACTCCGTCGGTTGTCGGATTCCCGAAAAGCGGCGAACGTCTCGTCGGCGCCGCGGCCAAGCGCCAGGGAGTCACGAACCCCCAAAACACCGTGTACTCCATCAAGCGCTTCATGGGACGGTTTTACGATGAAGTGAACGAGGAGATGAAACTCGTCCCATACAAGGTCGTGCACGG
>JALONE010000315.1 GCA_025455125.1 Bacteroidota bacterium | reverse complement strand
CATCGGTTCGCCGCTTCCCATCTTCAGCCGCACGGAATCTGCGAGATGCCGCTTGGCGAGCCAGAGGTGAAGCTGCAGTTTCGCTTCGCAGTACAGTTGCGCCCCGGGTGCTTGTCCGACCTGTTGACTAAGGTCAGACCCCGCAATGAAGACTTCGGAGATGACCTCCGCAAAGCGCTCGTTCGTTCGCTGGTCCATACGCCGGCTCTGGAGGGCGTATTCCCAGACCTTTTCGAGGTACGATCCGAGATCGCGGACCGAACCGCTGTCCTCGAAGAGCGGCACGAGACGGATCGAGGGAAGCGTGGCATCAGGTCGGTCGCGCAGGATCTGTTCCCGGCGCGCGCGCATCTTCCGGTCGAGCGCGATGAGCGCATCCGGCTTAGTTGACATGCTCAGCTGGAGCGCAAGCACCATGCCCGGATTGCCGGAGCGCGCCGCGACCGCGTTGATCTCATTGATATTGAAGACGGTCGTGTCGATGGCGAAGGGATCTTGCGCTGTCACCATGTTCTGGTGGATGCGGGGCGTCAGAACGAACCGCTTCAGCAGATCCCGCGTTGTGACGGCTTTGCACAGAAGTGGATCATCGGTCGTGTGTTCCGCCAGCCGGGGGATCCATTGGTGGAGCGATTTGCGGACGCGTTTGTTGAGCGCGAAATAGTATTCCATCGCCTCGATCCGCTTCCGTCGCAATTCCAGCATGCGGCGCTCCAGTCGGTCATTGTGGTGCCACAAGCTTGTGACGGGATCGCGCACGACCTTCAACCGTGTCGCTATTCGGCGCATCCGGCCCGCGTCGAACTGGTAGGGGAGCACACCGCGATACCGCCGCTCTAATTGATGCGTCAATGTGGTGATCTCATTCAACAAGATGAGAAATCGGCGCGTGTTGTACGGTAGCCGTTCGAGTTCCGCACGCAGGCCCGGTTCGATCCGCACGACTGCATCCCGGGCACTCAGATCGACGAGAAACCGCGACATGCGCCGGACGTTCTCGATGAGAACGGAGGCGACCAGGCGGTGCCCTTGGCCCGACGGCCGATTGCTGCCGTCCCAGTCCCCCCAGAACGAAAGGAAGGAGGGGGCGAAGTTCGCGCCCTGCAGTTCGGCGAAGAGTTCGGCCTGGATCTGAGCGTCGATGTCGAGAATGACCTCTTGCGCTTCGTCGCCGGAAGTGATCGCCACATCCAGCCCAAAATATTCGCGCACCAGCATTCGGGCCGCTTCTTCGACGGCTGCGTTTCGCGGGGAATCGGCTCGCTGAATCGCTGCAAGAAGTCCGTTCATGGCGGTTTCCGCCTGAAGGGAATACATCTGCGTCGGATGGACCGTGCGATCGAACAAGCGATGCTGGAATGTGTCTTCGCGTTTGCGGAGATCGTCTTTGTAGAACTCCTGTTCCAGCGTCTTGATCAGTCCGCGCGCGCGGTCTCCACGGGCAGCGAGCATCCACTCTCGTGCGAGATGGTCCTGATCGATGGCGCGCTGCTTGAAAGTCTCGAGCCGTTGCGGAAGGTACCGTTCGAGGAACCTCCGGCGATGCTCTGCATTCACTTCGATGCGACTGAAGAGGGGGACACGAAGCAGCGCGGAAAGTGTCGCCTGTGTGAGACGTTCTTCGATCGTGCGCCAGCGTCGCTCGACCTCGGCATCAGATGCAAGTGAGGTGCGCACGAGAAACCGCCGCTTCCGGTAGTGTGCTTCCTCTTCGGCGATGAGCCGGTTGAGGTCGATCAGGACCCGGCGCGTTTTGGAACGGAGGACGTCGGCGCCATCGGTCCCCCCAAGCGTCAACCGGAATGCCTTGCGCCCCGTTTCGAATCCCTGCTCCGTCCGTGCAAACGTTGAAAGCGGGATCATGCCGATCCCCTGGCGGGCGAGGCCGGCGGCGATCCAATCGAGCGACAGGCCGGCCGGGAGGCGATTGATGTGCATCAACGGATACATGCTTCCCGCCGGAGGGAGGATGTCGATGGCGAACATGTTCCGATCCGGGGGGAGTTGCCGCAAAGCGTCGCTGATGGCTTCCATCCTGTCGGCGAAGATGCTGTTTCGGAGCCGCCAGTACGCCCGCGCCACGTTCAGTCCGTTGCGGTAGAATAGAGTGGTGAGAAGCAAGGCGCCGATGTTGGGGATGATCGTATCGTTCAGTACACAGAAGCGTTCCCGCAATGCGGCGTCACGGATCTCGACGACGGAAAGCCGTGCTCCCGCAAGACAATCGGTCTTGGACATGGAATGCACGGAGATCAATCGCGCCGATTGCGCGGAGGTGATCCGACCAGCCGCGACCAGTTCGTTCGCATGTTGCCGAAGCGTCGGGATCTCCGGCAACGCGTCGACGGGCGCCACTTGATGGTACGAGAGGTCGTCGATCACCCAGACATTGCGTTCGAGGAGCCAGTGCAAGAGACGACGGACATCAGCCGGGTTGAAGACACGACCGGTCGCATTGTGCGGATTGTTGAGAACGACAGCACTTTGTTCGCGCCAGTTCGGGTCCGCGGTCAGTCGCGATTCGACCATCTGCATGATTGCCTCGATGTTCAATCCGAACACCGGCGTCAGCGGAACGGCGTGCACAGACGGGAAACAATGCTCGTAGGTCCAGCTCAGATCGGGGATCACCACCTCGCGGATGCCGCAATGAAATCCCAGCAATCCGAGCGCTGTCCGGGACGAACCGCTCACCACGACGCAGCATTCGCGTTCGTATTCGGGATGATGACCGGCGAAGGCGGCATTGTACGTGTCCCGTAGCGAGTCGATGACATGCCGGTCGTCGATTGATTGGAGGATCGCGGTCGTCAGCGCGTGCGGCTCAACAGGGAGCAACGTCGCCTGTGATCCGAGGAATCGGCTTCGCTGAACGGAAGCGAGGCGGGTTTCGAGACGGGCGTTGACAGACTGCAGAACGAGTTGAGCACGATCAGCGGCCGCATGGGCCAGGCGCTCGATCCGTAACTCGGAGCGCCGGACGATGGAAGAGAGGACCGCTTCGCCGGCGGGACGAAATCCGGCGGGCTCAGTGGGAGGCTCGATCGGCAGATCCCTGCGATGTTCGGCAGCCGCGTTGTCAGGAACAGTCGCCAATAGATGTCCGAGGAGCA
>JALONE010000314.1 GCA_025455125.1 Bacteroidota bacterium | reverse complement strand
GCGTGGACACGACCCTCTACTCGAGCATCGGCCATGCGTACGACTTTGTCACAAAACAGTTCCAATTCCAGCTCCCCGCACCTCTCGCAAACGGCACACACAAAGCCGTCTTGACCGCCGGTCCCGCAGCCGATTCCGTGACATTCACCGTGCAGGCAGGATTCGTTCAGATCACGACGCGCGGGGGTTTCAGCACGCGATGGTCCCAGCGGACGATCCTCGGAGTGGTGGAAGGGGGCTCGATCGACTCCGTGAAGCTTGTGCGGAACGGCATTGACTCGATCGCTGCGCCGATCGTGAATAAGACCTATACAGTCATCGTCCCGCTCGTGGAAGGGACAAACACTCTCCAGGCCGTTGTGCGCGATTCGTCGGGCACACTTCGAGTATCAGACCCGATCATCATTACGCGAATCATTGACCACGCACCTGTCGCCGTAGCGCGTGCCCTATTTGCCGATGCGACCACGGTTACCCTGACGGCGGCGAACAGCTCCGACCCGGATTCGCAGACGATCACGTATGAATGGCGGGACGATCCCCGAACACCGCTCGGGCTGACCGGGCAGACGGGGAGCACGGCGGTCGCATCAAAGCCGACGCAAGCGGGCGAGCACTTTTTCGGATTGATCGTACGCGACCCGAACGGCAACGCCGATACGACCACCGCCTACTTTACGATCACCGAGACGGGCGGCCTGGAGGCTCCGACGATCGCCAGCAATCCGGAGTGGGCAAGACGGGCGCGCGTCTATTTCCTCTTTCCGAAGGCGGCATCCGCGACCGGCAATCTCAACGGCGCGGCGCTCCGTCTCCCCATTATCAAGCAGATGGGATTCAACGTGGTCTGGTTGATGCCGGTTATGAAGAACGCATATCCGATCGACCAGGGATACGGTCCCGGCTACAACATCGTCGACTTCTACAATGTTGCGCCGGAGTACGGAACGAATCAGGACTTCAAGAACTTCGTCGACCAAGCGCACGCGCTCGGATTGAAGGTCATTCTTGATGTTACGCCGAATCACACCAGCCGCTTCCATCCGTTCTCCGTCGATGCGCATGCATTCAAGCAAGCGTCGCCGTATTGGAATTGGTATCAGCACGCAACGGACGGCTCCAATACGAACGGACTCGGCTGGGGAACGGACGCAGACGGGTTTGTGTACTACGGAGGATTTGGTGAGCAGTTGTTGAACTACAATTGGAACGACATCGACGCTCGGACCGAGATGATCAACGTCTACAAGTATTGGATTCAGCAGTTCGGCATCGACGGCTACCGGTTTGACGTGTATTGGGGTCCGCATCGCCGGTACGGCGAAGTGGCGATGGGGAAGCCTGTGCGTGACGCGCTCAAACGGATCAAACCGGACATTCTGTTGTTGGCGGAAGACGATGGGACAGGATCGGGGACCGAGACGATCTATGCGGACTACGTGAATGCTGGCATCAACGGGGGAGTCGATGCGGCGTACGACTTCAAACTGTACTTCAATCAGATCCGCGGGTTCCAGTGGTCGGCGAGCGCCGTGGACAACCTGCACAACGAAGTGAACAATAGCGGGTACTATCCCGGGCCAAATGCGCTCTACATGCGTTTCATGGAATCGCAGGATGAGGACCGACTCTATGCATTTGCGCCTTACTACGATGCCAATCCCGAGATCGCGTACCGCAAGACCATGCCGATGGCGAGCGTTCTCTTCACGGTGCCCGGTTTCCCGATGATCTGGAATGGCCAGGAAGTTGGTTGGGGCTATGGAATCGCGGGGGCGAAAGAGGCGCGGAACCGAAGCACGATCAATTGGAATGCGCCTGGAGGAACGATCCTCGCGCCCCATTATCAGCGACTCGCGAGCATCCGCGGTGCCTTCAACGCGTTCGCAACGCAGCAGTTCGCCCGGCTGAGCTCCTCGAATGGGATCGTCTACGCTTTCGCGCGTCCCCGCAACGGCGAACACGCCATTGTGGTCACGAACTTTTCCGGCGCTCAGGCAAGTGCGACCGTCACGATTCCTGCATCGGCCCTCCCAGGCGTTGCAGACGGCACGCCGTACATGCTGAGCGATGTGTATCGCGATTCATCGTGGAGCGTGCAGTTCACAGCGAGTCAACTCGCGCTTCCGGTAACGCTGCCGGCATACGGAACGTCGATTTTGATCCTGGCGGGCAGCGCGAGGACGGTCGAGATCACACCGATCTCAGGAGTTGAGGACGAACGTTGGATTTCCGAAGTGCCGACCGAATTCGGCCTCCTGCCGAATTACCCGAATCCGTTCAATCCGGAGACAGTAGTCAGTTATCACCTGCCTGCCGGACAGGCAGGGTTGTCAGTGGCCAGTGAAGTCGATCTCCGGATCTATGATCTGCTTGGACGTGAAGTGAAGGTCCTGGTGAACCGGGAGATGCAGGCGGGGACGCACCGGGTCAACTGGAACGCGACGCGGACGGACGGAAGCTCGGTTTCGACAGGAGTGTACCTCGTTCGACTGCAGGCTGGCGGGAAGTCAGCAACGCAGAAGATCGTGTTCATGAAGTGAGGCGATATGACAACTGCGCTCCTGTTGCTCGCATCGACGACATTGTTTCCTCAACATTCTGCAGGCATTGCGATGGATGAATACCCAAAGACAGGAAAAACGCTGTACTTGAACATCATCTGGCATCAGCACCAGCCGCTCTATCTTGATCCGGGAACCGATCAACTCCAGGGTCCCTGGGTTCGGACGCATGCCACGAAAGACTATTACGATATGACGGCGATGGTCGCGCAGTATCCGAACGTCCACATGACCGTGAATCTCACATCGTCGCTCCTGCATCAGCTCCAGTCGTACTATGTCGAACGCTTGAGGCCGTTCGTCGATCCGCGGAAGAATCGCATCAACGCGTCGGCGTACTTCAAGAAGCACAAGGGGAAGACCGATCCGTGGATCGATCTCGCGCTGAAGCCAACGGCGTCATTCGATACGACGGATATCGGTTATCTGCTCACGAATGTCTGGAATGCGTTCGGCATCAGTGAGGTCATGTTTCCGCGTTTCCCGGAGTACGCACGATTGCGGGAGCAATTCCGCATGAGCGGTGCGGCGTCGATGACGGAACAGAACCTCCG
>JALONE010000313.1 GCA_025455125.1 Bacteroidota bacterium | reverse complement strand
TTCTTTGTGAGCGAGGTCAATTCCGGATCGACCATCACGACGACAGAATTGCTGCTGACTTCCTTCACGATTCCGAGGCGTTTTTGTTCCCACATATGGCGTTAGTCCCTTCTTGTTGCACCGGTTGGCGGTTCCTCGGCGGTCCCGATGGGATTGGGGGAGCCTTGGAGATACATATGATAGTCTGCTTCAAGCTCTTCGAGACTGCTCATCACGTAGTACTGCAGTCCGTCGCCGTACGTGTGAAGGATGACCAGTGCGTTGACGTTGGCATCGCTTTCGGTCGCCGCCAGCAGGCGAGCGGACATCCCCTTGTTGACCTTTGTGACCTCGCGATAGAGCTCCAGCAGCGCGTCCAGCGTCGATTCGCTGGGTAATCCCCGTCGCGCCGCGAAAAAGTTGCCGATGAGATGCATCGAGATCTGCCGAACGAACGTCTCCAGCCCCGTGGCGAACGGCAGATGAAACCGGACGTTGGGACGGAGGCGGTCCATCACCGGGCACCCGCTGGTCGTCATAATGATGCCCAGCATGGAACTCAATCCCTTCTGCAGCGTGGTCTTGCGTGAGTATGTGCGAGCGGCCGTTTCGACGTGCACCGTGACATCCTCGAACGACTTCTGCGCACCAAACTCCGCCGCGAGGTCCAACAGATTGATGGCGATCGGGCATCGTTCGACCGACGCCGCGAGCGGACAGTTGCTGCACTTGTTGAATTCCAGCCGCGTCCACTCGGGATACGATGGTCGTGTCTCTGTCTTGAGTGCGAGCGTTCGTGGATCAAGGTCCAAGACGAAGGATTTCTCCGTTCCGTCGGGGAAATCGAACCGGTACTTGAAGTGAACCGGCTTCAGGGATTTTGGTTGCTCGCCTGCACTCATAAGGATCCGAGAGATTCCCCTATGCCAACGGCAGGGTGAATTCGACGGCCGTCTGTTTTCCCTGTTCACCTTCGACCCGGAGCGTCCCGCCTTGCGCTTCAAGAATGCGCCGAGAGATCGCCAGGTTGTAGGCACCAAGGGCGATCGAGTCATTGACCTTCTTCCATTCCTTCTCGGATGCGTTGAGCACCTGCTGGATCTCGTCCGAGGAGAACGCCTGACCGCTGTGTGTGACGCGGCAGCGGGCTTGGTCGGTGCCACCCGGCGTCTGTTGCTTGGAGACCGACACGGCGATGGTATCGCCTTTGACCGATGCGCTGATCGCCGTCTCGAAGATGCTGTTGATGACCTGTTCCGTCCGGCTTTCATCGCACTTGATGTTCGCCAATCCCTTCTCCATCGCGCGGTCGAATTTGATGCCGCGGGCGGTGAAGCACGGCTCGTACCGGTCACAAATGCGGTTGACCAACGCTGCGAAATCCATGTCGCTTTGTTTGAAGATGACCGTGCCTTCCGCGAGGTCGGCGACCTTGACGCTGTCCTTCAGCACCTCAACGACACGCTCGTTCAGCGATCGGGCGTATTCCAGCAACCCGACGTCGCGTTTGTTCTTCCCATCCAGCGCGTTCACGGCGTGCTGCAGGATGAAGTTCACGCTTCGCAAGGATCCGAAGAGATCGAAGAGAACGGTGGATTGCCAGAAGTGGCGGAGTTCCTGGTAGGCCTTCTCAGACGCGCGTGCACGCAGGAAGGATTTCAGACGCGCCACCAATTCCGATGTGTCAATCGGCTTGACGAGATAGTCCTTCGCGCCTTTCTTTAGGCATTCCATCGCCAGGGAAAAGTCGGAGAAACCCGTGAGCATGATGACATCGCAGTCATGGTGCTCTGCGTTGATGAAATCCAGCACCTGGATGCCGTTGACGAACGGCATGTTGATGTCGAGCAGGACAAGATCGAACGACCGTTCCTGGATCTTGTGCATTGCTTCTTCACCGTTCGCCGCGGTGTCAACGATGAAGCCCTGCGTTTCGAGCCGGGCTTTCATGCCCAGCCGAAGGGTATCCTCGTCATCGACGACCAGAATGGAGCTTTGCATAGCGGACCTTTCTCGTGAAGAATGAATCTACGGTTTGGGCAGAACGGTCGGGAGCGTGAACCGGAACGATGTCAGCTTTCCCGGATGGCTTTCGGCATGGATCGCACCGCCATGCGCCTCGACGATCAATTTGCAGATGGCAAGTCCCAGGCCGGTGCCTTTTTCCTTGACGTTCTTGGCCGACGAGACCTGTTTGTACCGTTCGAACAGTGCCGGGAGTTCCTCCGGCTGGATGCCCGGCCCCTCGTTGCTGATCGCGATCTCGACCATCGGACCACTGAACTCGGCTGTCGGCTCTGCGAGATGCGCACCGATCATGATAGCGCCGCGCGCGGGAGTAAACTTCAGCGCATTGCTCAGCAGATTTGTGATCACTTGGGACAGTTTCTGGGGGTCGGCCACTGTCAACGGCAAGCCGTCGTCGATCGAAACACGGAGGTCGATCTCCTTCTGCCGGAATTGAATGCTCATGTGACGGATGGTAAACTCGATCATGTCCCGCGCACTGAGCGGCTCGGGGTGGAGATTGATCTTTCCGGCCTCGAACTTTGACAGGTCGAGCATGTCGTTGATGAGTCCGAGCATTCGGTTCGCCGCATCGTGCGCCGACGAGATGAGGTCCAGATGATTCTTCTCAAGCGCCTTTCCCTGCGCCGCAGGCTCACGGATGAATTCGAGAATACTGCGAATGCCCATGATGGGACTGCGGAGATCGTGCACGAGCATCGCGGTGAAGTCCGCCTTCGTCCGCTCGAGTTCCGCTTCGATCTTCTTGATGCGGATCAGCGTCTTCGTCCGCACCAGCAGCTCTTCCGTGTCGATCGGCTTCGTCAGGTACTCATCAGCGCCGAGCATTAATCCGTATTCGATGCTGGATGGATCCTTCTTCTGTGCGGTGAGGAAGATCACCGGGATGGCGGCGGTCTTGGGTGTCGCGCGAAGGATCTTCAGCGTTTCGAAGCCGTCCATCTCGGGCATCTGGATGTCGAGGAGGATGACGTCCGGGACGTGCTGTGCCGCGAGCTGGAGACATTCCCTGCCGCTGGTCGCGCGGATCATGCGCACCGGTTTGCGCTTCAGCGCAAACTCAAGCATATCGAGATTGTCCTCTGTGTCGTAGACAACGATGATTGTGGGAT
>JALONE010000312.1 GCA_025455125.1 Bacteroidota bacterium | reverse complement strand
AAGACCGGGCAGGTGGGGGACGGGAAGATATTCATCTCCCCGATCGAAGACGTCATTCGGATCCGCACGGAAGAGTCGGGCGAGTCCGCGGTCTAAGACGATGTGCATCATCCAACCACGCCGGCGTTCTGTCGATATCAGCAGGGCGCCGGCGCATTTCTGTTGAGCCGACTATGAACGGATTTCGTTGTGGCTACGTCGCCATCGTGGGCGAGCCGAATGTTGGGAAGTCGACGCTCCTGAACGCGCTTCTCAAGGAGAAGCTCTCGATCGTGACGAACAAACCGCAGACGACTCGTCAGCGCGTGTTGGGAATCCTCAGTGCCGAGACGCATCAGATGGTGTTCCTCGACACGCCCGGATTGATCCGACCCACTTACCGCCTGCAAGCGGAGATGGTCCGTCATGCTGAATCTGCACTTGCGGACGCGGATGTCGTCCTGGTGCTGACGGAGGTCTCGAAGCGGTCGACCCTGCCGGATGAGGTGATGCAACGCATCCAACCGTTGACAGGCCGCAAACCGCTGGTCCTGGTGATCAACAAGGCGGACACCATCTTCAAGCCCGACATCCTTCCGATCATGGACGGATTCATCCAATCCGGTCTCTTCCAGGATGTGGTCCCCGTCTCGGCCTTGAAACGTGTCAATCTGGATGATCTCGAAAAGACCCTCGCCTCTCACCTTCCGGAACACGAGCCGCTCTATCCGACCGACATCATGAGCGAACAGCCGGAGCGTTTCTTTGTAGCCGAATTCATTCGGGAGCAGGTCTTTCTCCAGTTTCGGCAGGAAGTCCCGTACGCGACAGCGGTCGAAGTGCGCGAATTCAAGGAACGTGAAGCCGGAAAAACCTTCATCAGCGCAGACATCATCGTCGAACGAGATTCGCAAAAGGGTATCCTGATCGGGAACAAGGGGGGAGCGCTGAAGAAGATCGGCGAAGAAGCGCGTCGGCAGATCGAACACTTCCTGCAGCGGAGGATTTTCCTCGAGTTGCACGTGAAAGTCCGTGAGGACTGGCGGGACAATGAACAGATGTTGCGGACGCTCGGCTATCGGGCGGAGTAGACGATGTCCGACACTCCATCGTTCGCACGACAGATGGCCGCGTTCATCGTCATCTTTCTCATTTGGGGTACAAGCTGGTCTGTCGTGCGCATCGGACTGGAGACGGTCACTCCCATTCTTGCCGCCGGTCTCCGGTTCACGATCGCATCGGTCATTCTCGCCGTGATCATGGTGTTCCGCCGTGAACAGTTACCCCGCGAGCGACGATTCTGGTATCTCATCGCGTATCTTTGCTTCTCCGCCATCACCGCTCCGTTCGCTCTCGTCTACTGGGGGCAACAGATCGTTCCATCCGGGGTTTCTTCGATCCTCTTTGCGACCTTCCCGTTCTGGGTCGCTCTTCTTGCCTTGCGCCTGCTGAAGACTCAACGACTTGCACCCATGCGCATCGTGGGAACCGTTCTTGGTTTCCTGGGCATCGTCGTTGTTTCCGGGGCAGAGATCGCGGTGGAAGGATTTGGGAAGACCGGCGGCATGACGGCGATCGTGCTGGGAGCATTTCTGCAGGCGTCAGCGCTCGTTGCCATCATCCGCTATGGGAAGGAGTATTCGTCGGTGTCGCTCAACATCCTCCCCATGGCCGGAGGGGCAGTGCTGCTCCTGATCATGAGCGCCTTATTTGAGGACGCGCGTTCCGTCCAATTCACGGATCGTGCCGTCATTGCGCTCGTGTATCTCGCCGCCTTTTCGACCGTCCTGACCTTCGTCCTCTACTATTGGCTGGCGAAACACATGAACGCCATCCTGCTTTCCTTCACGGCGTTCATTACTCCCCTCGTCGCGGTCTTTACCGGCTGGCTCTTTCTCGCCGAAGAGTTGACACCGGCGATGCTCATCGGTACCGCGATCGTCTTGGCGGGCATCGCCATCGCGAATGTTTCTGACCGCTTCACCACCTCCACGCGTCAGCCCTCCGCATGACTGAGCCCGACGTTCGACAGATCATTTCGCTCGCACCGACGGATTTGTCCCTCTCGGAGAAGCTCGATTCTCTTCCCACCCGTCCCGGCGTTTACCAATTTCGTTCCGCGGACGGCAAGACCTTGTATATCGGCAAGGCGGCAAACCTGCGCAGTCGTGTTCGACAGTACTTTCACAAATCGCTCGCCGCCGGCCCGCGCATCCAGGCGATGGTGGCAAAGATCGCTGATGTCGAATTGATCATGACCGACACGGAGGTCGAGGCCCTCATTCTCGAATCGAACCTCATCAAACAACTGCGCCCCCGCTACAATGTGGTGCTCAAGGATGACAAGGGATACCCTTACATCATCGTCACGAAGGAGCCCTTCCCGCGCGTGTTCGTCACGCGGAGACGCATTCCCGACGCTGGCCGCTACTTCGGTCCATACACGGATGTGACGACGATGCGGTTCGCTCTGAAGACGATCCGCGGCATCTTCCTCGTCCGGAGCTGCAATTTCGAGATGAACGAGCAGACGATCGCTGCCCGGAAGTTCAAGGTGTGTCTCGATTACCACATCAAGAAATGCGACGGTCCCTGTGAAGGTCACATTTCACAGGAGCAGTATGGAGCCATGATCCGTCAGGTCGAATCGGTCCTTGAAGGGAGAACGCGGCTGGTGGTCGAAGGGCTTCGGTCCGACATGACGCGCGCTGCGGATGAACTTCGATTTGAGGATGCGGCTCGGCTTCGTGATCGAATCAAGGCTCTCGATGTCTACATCGACAAGCAGAGTGTCATCGACGAGTCGGACGAATCGCGCGATATGATCGCCGTCGCCAGCCGTGATGACGATGCATGCGGCGTTCTCTTCCGCGTGCGCGAGGGAAAGGTCATCGGCAGCAGACATTATTACATCGCACAGGCGGAGAGCTCGACCGGACCGGAACTGCTCAAAGCCCTGCTCCAACGCATCTATGCGGAGGAAGAGGATCTCCCGGCATTGATCATCACAGGAGAAGACCCGGATGATGCTGCGGCTCTCACCGATTGGCTGACGACACGACGAAGAACACCGATGCGGATCGAACGGGCACCGGAGGGTCCATGGGAGACGCAGACCCAATTTGTCTTGATCCCGGCGCCG
>JALONE010000311.1 GCA_025455125.1 Bacteroidota bacterium | reverse complement strand
CAACGCGGTGCTGAGCATCCTTCGCATCGGCATCGCCTCGCGTCCAGATCTCCTTCGTCTTTATCACGAGCTCGTGTTCCCGCCGTTGGTCGAGATCGGGAACGAATGGGCGTTGGGAAAAATGACCGTCGATGAGGAGCATGTCGCAACGCAGACAATGAAGGATGCGATCGTACGGCTTCAGGCGGAAGTGCATCAGAAGCCGGCCAATGGGAAGACCGTGCTCGCCGCCTCGTATGAGGACGATCTTCACGATTTCGGACTCCGGTGTGCAGCGAACTATTTTGCCTCCGAAGGGTGGCACGTGGTGTTCCTGGGACAGATGACGCCCACCGTTTCGCTTCTTCACGCGATCGAAAAGCACCGTCCACAACTTGTCCTGCTCAGCCTCGTCGTCACGAATGACGAAAACCGATTCATCGCAGATGTGAATAACCGGATCCTGCCCGCTGTGAATGCGATCGATGCCACATTGGATATCGGCGGAGCGAACGTGACCATGCGATTCGCAAAGCGGATTCCTGGTATCTCGTTCACGGATTCCATCCTGCGCTATGCAGAGCTTGCGCACGCAGCGACGAAAGCTTAGCACAACTCAGGAGATCACATGTCGACACAAGCAACCCTCACATCCGGAAGTGCGCTGCGCGTACTGAACCCGTCCCAGATCCGGTCGACCCATGTGCACGAAGACAATGACCTGGAATGGCTAAAATCAAACTACCGGCATCTCATCGCCAGCACGGGAGAGGATGTTGAACGTGACGGTCTTCTGAAAACGCCGGAACGAGCCGCGAAAGCATGGCAGTTTCTCACCAGTGGGTATCAGATCGATCCCGTTGAGTTGTTGCGGTCGGCTGTGTTCGATGAAGAGTACGGCGACATGGTATTGGTGAAGGACATCGAATTCTATTCCCTGTGCGAACACCATCTCCTGCCGTTTCACGGGAAAGTCCATGTGGCTTACGTCCCCGATGGAAAGATCGTCGGACTCAGCAAAGTGCCCCGTATGATCGACGTCTACGCACGGCGCCTCCAGGTGCAGGAACGGATGACGCGTCAGATCGCCGAGAGCATTCAGGAAGCGCTCGCACCGAAGGGAGTCGCGGTGTGGATCGAAGCCGAGCACATGTGCATGATGATGCGCGGCGTCGAGAAGCAACATTCCGCAACGGCGACCTCCACGTTCCGCGGTGCATTCGAGGAAGACCGCCGGTTGCAGGAGATCTTCCTTCGCGGCATCGGCGGTACGCGCTGACCGCCACGAACGCTTCGAACATGAATTCGGAGAACGAACGGCCCATCGTTGTCTGGTTTCGACGGGATCTGCGTATCGATGATCACGCCGCCTTGTGGCACGCATCGCGCACGGGCGCTCCGATCATCCCGCTCTTTATCATTGATTCTGAACTGATCGCCACGTTGCCGTCGGACGGAGCAGCGTTCGATTTCCAGGCGGGTGCACTGCGTGAGCTCGAGGACAAGCTCCGGTTGCTCGGTGGAAAACTGCTGCTCCTCCGCGGCATGGTGGTCGACGTTCATGAACGCATCATCCGACAATTCCAACCTTCCGCGCTCTACTTCAACCGAGACTATGAGCCCTATGCCCTTCAGCGGGATGAGCGCATCGGCTCGCTCTATCGCTCCCGGGAAATCGATGTGCGCACGTTCAAGGACTCCGTGCTCCTGGAGCCGGACGAAGTGCTGACGGGAGAGGGGAAGCCCTACGTTGTGTTCACGCCGTATGCCAATGCATGGAGGAAGTTGCCGATCCCAGTGCCATTCGGAACGCCGCGGCGCATCGTCGTTCCGAGATTCGCGTCCGAGGCGATTCCGGGAGCACGAGAACTGGGGAAAGCGGTCCGTATCGCGGAGCCGATATTCCGAGGAGGATCAGGCGAGGCGAAGAAGCGATGGAAGTGGTTCCTCAGTCATGGTCTCGCGGGCTACGAACAAGGGCGCGACCTGCCGTCGATCGATGGAACAAGCAGGATGTCCGGGTATCTGCGGTTCGGCACGATATCCGTGAGGAAGATGTGGGAAGACTTGGCACAGGCCAAATGTGAGATGACAGATGCAAACAGTCGAGGACACCGAACCAATCCAACAATCCGCAATCGGCAATCCGCAATCGAAAAGTTTTCCTCCGAACTCATTTGGCGCGAGTTCTACACGGCGGTTCTGTTTCACTTCCCGCGCGTTGTCGAATCGAATTACCGGCAGGAATTTGACGCGATGCCGTGGCGAATCAACCGGAAAGCGTTGGATGCATGGAAGGAAGGGCGCACGGGATTTCCGCTCGTTGATGCCGGGATGCGTCAACTGAACCGCACCGGATGGATGCACAACCGGGTGCGGATGGTCGTGGCTTCCTTTCTGACGAAGGACCTGATGCACGACTGGAGAGCGGGAGCGCGCTACTTCGAGGAGAAGTTGTTGGATATCGATACCGCGGCGAACAACGGGGGATGGCAGTGGGCGGCATCGACGGGAGTGGATCCGAAGCCGCTCCGGATCTTCAATCCGCGGCTTCAGGCAGAGCGGTATGATCCGCAGGGAGATTACATCCGACAATACATCCCGGAACTACGCGACGTTCCCGCACGATACATCCACGCCCCCCACGAAATGCCGCCGTTGGTGCAGGAGGAAGCGGGATGCATCATCGGGAAGCACTATCCCGCCCCGATCGTGGACCACCGGAGCGCTTCAGCGGCCTATAAGGAACAATTCATGAAGCTGAAGCGGGGGAGTGTTACGAGGGTGGAGGAGTGAGGTCGTCCCAGTTCTTCAAGAAAAGCCCAGAGCGCGAAGCCGAGAACCTGAAGCATTGAGCCTGGAGCGGAAGTCAAAACTCAGAAGGCAGAAGGTTTGGCCCGTGAAGGTACTGACTTGGAATGCTGAAATAACCACCACGAGATCTCACTGATTCACCGAGACGGAACCTCAGGACGACACCACCCTTGGCATTTAGCCATTGGTTCTTGTTTGGCCTCTTGGTTCTTGCGCTCTTGGCATCTTATCGCAATAAGTAAAGGTCGAACCGGGTTAATATCCCGATACCTGACCGGGTTAATAACCCGGTGAGGGCTGCCTAGCCCTACCTGTCCTCCTTCGCCTCCAATA
>JALONE010000310.1 GCA_025455125.1 Bacteroidota bacterium | reverse complement strand
GGAGGCCATCACCCAAGCCATCCAGGCGGTCACCGTGCACGTCGCCCCCCTCCCCCAGCACGACGATATGACCATCGTGCTCATCAAGCGCAATTGAATCCTATCTGATGATCCCCTGTTCCTTTAGAAACGTGAACACCGTCCTGTAGATCATCGTCATCTGCTGCGCTGTGAATCCGCCGTGTTTCCCGCCCGGGATCGTCACCAGCTTGTTCGGCACATTCGCCTTCTTGAGCGCATCATGGAACCGGACCGCCTGTTGGTACGGGACGAGCGGATCCGCATCACCGTGGATCGTCAGAACCGGCGGAAGGCCCTTACGCGCACACTGAATGGGCGAGACGCTCTTTGCGATTGCTTCCTTGTTCGGCTGATTCGCCAGCCAATAGACCGCGTAGCGCTGCGTATTAGGACCAGAGAGAAGCTCGGCGACGTCTGTGATCCCGAACCAGTTGACGATCGCCGCCGCTTTCGGCTGGACATCAGTATAGTCCCAATCGGTCGGCAGATCGATTCCGGCTGAAGGATCGAGCATGCCGGTGATCAACGCAAGATGACCGCCAGCCGAACCACCGGAAAGGACGATGCGCGTCGTGTCGAACCCGTACGTGGCGGCGTTCTTGAAGACCCAGCGGAGCGCCAGACGACAATCCTGAACGGCAGCAGGAGCGGGAGCGACTTTCGTGAGCCGGTATTCCACGTTCACGATGTTGAATCCCCATTCTAAGTACGGCAGAAGATTCATCTGGACCCCTTCTTTCGACCCTGTCACCCATCCGCCGCCGTGAAAGTACACGAGTGTCGGCGCAGATGCGGGTGCCGTACGGCGAACATACACGTCCAGTTTGGATTCAACATTGCTTGCCGTCGAATAGGTGATCCCTGCAACGACGCGGTACTCATTGACCGCGTTGAACGTCCAGGACGAATCGACGAGCGGCTGACCGACGAGCGTCCCGGTGATCAGCGCAACGAACAGCAAGGCAGAGTATCGCATAGGATTTCCTTGAGCTGACCGACGAGAGTCTTCAGTCCTTCGACGCGCGCTTGATCTTTCCTCCCGCTGTCTTCGGCAGAGACTCCACGAACGCGACGATTTTGGGCACTTTGTAGTCTTCCAGGTGCTGCTGACAGTACGCCTTCACCTCCCGCTCCGTCAGGGTCGCTCCGGGCTTCAGCACGATCTCCGCCTTCACGGCTTGACCCAGCAATGGATCGGCCGCACCGATCACGCGGCACTCATGCACCGCCTCGAGCAGGTAGATGACATCTTCGACTTCGACCGGACTGACCTTTTCCCCGCGGGATTTGATCACATCATCCATCCGCGCGACAAAGTAGAAGTAGCCTTCCTCATCCTGTCGAAACAGGTCACCCGCATAGAGTACGGTCTCGTTCACCACCTTGCTGAACCGGAGACGCTGCGAGGTTGCGACCGGATCGTTCCAATACCCGCGCATGATGTTCGGTCCTCGAATGACCAATTCACCCGGACTGCCGTCTGTAACCTTGTTCCCTTCTTCATCCTCAAGCCAGAGTTCCACGTTCTTCATCCCCGTTCCAACCGATTGCGTGCGCGTATTGATCTCTTCCGGCGGAAGATACGTCGTCCGCAGACATTCCGTCAATCCATGCATCAGAAAGATCTTCGTCGTTGTGAAGATCTTCTGCAATTGGGGGATGAACGGCATCGGCATCGCGGCCGCCGCGTTGGTGATGTACCGAAGCGAGGAGAAGTCCTCGTTCTCGAGCCCTTTGAGCGAGAGAATGATCGCCCAGATCGTGGGTGCGCCAGCGAATCCGGTGACTCGTTCCTGCGTGAATTTCTTGATGAGGTCGTACGGGTAGGCGACCCCCTTTTCCAGCACCAGGCGAGCGCCCGTCCGGAACGTTGCAAGCAGCTGCAGCAAGCCGTAGCCAAACGACAGCTGCAGCACATTCAAGATCACGTCGTCCTTGTTGTTCTCCAGATAGTCGATGACCGTCTCGACGACGATATCGATGTTCTTGTGCATCAACGTGACGCCTTTGGGTTTTCCCGTCGAACCGGACGTATAGATGATCGCGGCAATGTCTTCCGGTTCGATCGTCGGATAGGACGAAACGGCCGGTGTTTCGATCATGTCGTTGTAGGAAACGAACCCCTCGACCGGATCGCCGACCGCAACGATCTCCGGCTGCAGTTTCCAACTGATTGCGGCAGATTCGATCGCGGACGCCTTCGCTGACGGGGCGATGATGAACTTGGCGGTGCAGTTTTCGGTCAGGTATTGCACGCGTTCCATCGGCGTGGTTGGATTTACCACAACAATGCACCCTCCGGCGCGAAGGACTCCGAAGATGCAGACAACCGCCTCGGCGGAGTTTTCCAGGTAGATGATGACACGGTCTCCTTTGACAAGACCGTTGTTCATCAGCCAGGCGGAGCATCCATCCGCTGATGCGGAAAGTGCCGCGTACGAATAGCGTCTGTTTTGCGCAAGGAGCGCTTCCTTCGTCGGTACCGCTTTCGCAGCAAGGGGAAGATATTCACCAATGGGGGTCATGGCTCATTCCTGTTCTATATTTCAGTCGTTTATTGCGGAAGGTTGATAATACTCGGTGTCGCTTGCGGTGCATCATCTGCCAGAAGCGGGAGATACGTTGAGCCGTTCCATCGCGGCCATCCTTGGAGGACGCCGATGATGTTGCGGGCCGCCAGCACAGACATCGCTTCGCGCGACCAATGAGTCGCCGAACCGATATGGGGCATCAAGAGGGCGTTGGAACAGGATCTCAGCCCCTCCGCCAATCGCGGCTCATCCTCATACACATCTAGTCCCGCGCGAAAGCCTAGATGCATCTTCAAATGACGGACGAGGGCAGATTCGTCAACGACTGGGCCGCGGCTCGCATTGACAAGTACCGCGTTCGGCTTCATGGCCTTCAATTCAGATTCGCCGATCAGGTGACGCATCGATGGATCATAGGACGAGAGAAGGGCGATGACATCGGATGGTTCCAGGAGCTCGCGAAGCGTTCCGGCTCGAGAGATCGAAATCGGCCGTTCACCAATTTCCTTGAGATAACGATTGAAACTCGCGACTTCACGTTCGAGGTCTCCCTTCGGGGATCGGCTTCCCAAATGCGAGACACCGTATATACGCCGTACCGATGCGTCCAGGACCGAGAACGCCGAGCGTCTTCCGATGCAGAAGATCCCCGAGGAACAGGCTCGGAGCCCAACCGATAAAACGGCCTTCGCGCGTGAATCCATCGGCCGGAACAACGTGCCTGATCGCTGCATAGGTAAGCGCGGCGGCTAACTCCGCCGTGGCTTCCGTGAGAACACCCGGCGTGTTCCCGACGGCGATGCCAAGACGCGTCGCTTCGGTCACGTCAATGTTGTTATATCCGACAGCATAGTTGCAGACGACCCGACCTCCCCCCGCATGAAGCGCCCGCAGCACATCGGCATTCCACGATTCGGATAGTTGTCCGATCGCACCAACGCACGATGTCCCAATGGCTTCGATGAGTTCCGCGGGTGAGAGTGTTCGCTCGATCGTGCAGATGTCGATGTGAAAACCGGCCGATGTGAGCAGATCGAGCCAACGTTCACCGACGAGCGGCCTTGTGACGAGGATCCGGTTCCCCGAATCGCTCCCCCTGCTTTCGAATTTGATGTTCATGAGCGTAATATGCATCAGTTTGTCGATTCATGCTACAGGTCTCCAGTCCTTTTCCCTCGCCCTTTTACGTGAATCTCCGTATATTTCAGACCATGAAAGTTCTCATCGCTCCCACTGCACTTAAAGGATCACTCACTGCCCGCGCCGCTGCACAGGCAATGGCGACTGCTTTGCCGACGGGAATGCTCCCGATCATTTGCCCGGTCGCCGACGGCGGTGACGGAACGCTGGAGTGCCTCGTCGACGGTACGAACGGGATGTTTTTCGATACAACGGTCCGGGGTCCCGTGGGACGAATGAACGTCCGGGCGCGATGGGGCGTGTTGGGGGACGGCTCGACCGCTGTGATCGAGATGGCAGAAGCTGCCGGATTGCGGCTCCTGAATCGCCGTGAATACGATGTCGCCCACGCATCTTCATACGGCGTCGGCCAACTGATCCGTGCCGCACTCGATGCGGGATATCGGCGAATTCTTGTCGGCCTTGGGGGGAGTGCAACGAATGACGGGGGCACCGGGATGGCCCGTGCGTTGGGCGTCAAGTTCCTCAACCGCGCGGGTCATGAACTCTCAGAGGGAGGCATCTGGCTGAACGACCTTCAATCGATCGACATGCGCGGCCTCCATCCCGCGGTGTCGCAATGCGTCTTCTCGGGATTGGCTGATGTTGATAGTCCTTTGTGCGGACCGGAGGGAACAACGAAAACGTTCGCCGCGCAAAAGGGTGCCTCAACCGCGGAGATCGAGCAGCTCGAGAGTGCGATGTTGCGCTATGCGAGCGTTGTGAAGACGTTGACCGGAACCGACGTCCTGTCATTGACACGCGTGGGTGCGGCGGGGGGAATGGGTGTCGCGCTACGCGAATTTTGTCGAGCCGATCTGCGTTCCGGGATCGACTTTGTTCTGCGAACGATGAAATTCGATTCTCTGCTTCAGTCCTGCGATTTGGTGCTGACCGCGGAAGGGATGATCGATTCCCAGACCTTCCAGGGAAAGGCGATCGCCGGCATCGCTCAGCGCGCGTTGTTTCTCAACAAGCCTGTGCACGCCTTCGCGGGACGCGTTGTCGGCGGTCCGGCGGCGCTTGCGAAGTCTCTCGGCATCGCGTCCGTGCGTCAAATCTCCCCATCCGACATCCCGACAGCCGAGGCGATGTCCCGTGCTTCCGAATTCCTCACAGACGCTGTTTCCCGATTCCTCGAATCTCTCCCGCGTTGACCACGGTTACTTCCCGTTTTCTGAAAGGATCGCCCGCAACGTTTTCGCGATCGTGTCGACACGAAACGGCTTCGGTATGATCTCCCGAATGCCCGCATTGCGAATCGGTTCTGTGTCTTCGAGCTGTTGATATCCCGTCGTCAAGATCACCGGAATGTGCTCGCGAATCGCGAGGATCTTCCGCGTCAGATCGATTCCGGTGAGATGCGGCATCGTCAAATCCGTCAGAATAAGGTCGAAGGCATCGGGAGCGGCGTTGAATGCGTCGAGTGCCTGCTTGGGGTCGTTGAACGCGAGCACGTGGTAGCCGAGGTCGAGCAGGATATCCTTCATCGTTTCCAGCATCTCCACCTGATCATCGACCAGCAGGATCCGTTCTCCGCGACCTTCATCGACATGCATTTCCGTCTTCTGGACTTCGGCCACCTCGCCTTCGTATTCCGGCAAGTAGATCTCAAAGGTCGTTCCTCTCCTCGGTTCGCTCTGCACGGTGATCGCCCCATCATGGCTCCGAACAATCCCATGAACGACGGAAAGACCCAATCCCGTCCCCTTCCCGTGCGACTTCGTCGTGAAGAACGGTTCGAAGATGCGCGGGAGCACGAGTGGATCTATCCCGTGTCCCGTGTCTGAGACACTGAGCACCACGTAGGAATGATCGATCTTGAGGTCCGGACTTAGGCGTGCAAGCGACTGATCGACCACGGTCCGCCGATCCCTCAATTCCAGCCGTCCTCCGGTCGCTTCCATCGCTGTCGCTGCGTTCGTGCAGAGATTGACCACGATCTGATGCAACTGCGTTCCATCCGCGAAGACATGAGGCGGATCCTTCATCCATTCCGTTCGAATCTCCACGGTGGTGGGAATGGATGCGCGGATCAACTTCAGCACTTCTTGCGCAATGTGCTGGATCTGCACGGGCTGACGCTGGCTCTCCTGGCGTCGGCTGAACGCAAGGATCTGCTGGACCAGCCCTCGCGCCCGTTCCGCTCCTTC
>JALONE010000309.1 GCA_025455125.1 Bacteroidota bacterium | reverse complement strand
TTCAATGGACCCGAGGAACAGATATGCTCCTCCTTGGTAGTATGTCGGGTCGTTGTCGATGACAAATTGGATCAGCGCTTGCACCTTTCCCAGATCCGCGAGAGCCCCGATGTCGGTTCGCGTGATGTTCACGTAGCTCCCCCATCCGAATGCGGTCCAGAACACCGCCGGCACGTATTCCTTTCCGAGCGACTTCACAGCGGCTGTGAACGCTGCGTCGTCCTTCTCGAATGCATCACGGAATGCCTTGTCCTGGTTAAGGATCCGCAGTCCATAGTCTCTGCCGCGCAGATAGAGTGTGCGGGCTCGTTCGACACTATCATCTTCCGCGAAGGCCAGGGCATAGGCATTGTAGCCTTGCGACGCGAACAGGAGAAACTGCTCGTTCTCCGGATCGCTTTTGATGAGCGCTTCAAGGAGCTTCAGATTGCTTGCCAATCCTTCGTGAGCGAGCTGAACATCCGACTCCTCATTGAACGCCAGGAACCCGTTCTCCATGATCCCGCTCATGGAGCGAATGGCGATGGTCTGAATGCATCCCTGAAGCAGAACAGCGGAGAGAGCCAGAAGAAGAACGCGCAGTCGCATGCAACCCTCAATGGTCGAATGAATTGACCGATAATGTAGGGAAAAATGACAGGGGATTCAAAGGCACCCGCGGAATTGCTAATTCGCGGGATTTCAGATAATTTTCGCCATGCGTGTTCTTGTGATCGAAGATGAATCGAAGGTCGCGGCCTTCGTCAAGCGCGGTCTTGAAGCGGAGGGATACTCCGTCGAGATCGCAGCCGATGGCATGAGCGGTGAGCGCCATGCGCGTGCCGGTTCGTTCGACCTCGTGATCCTCGACGCGGGACTGCCGGGGAAGGACGGCTTCGACATCCTGCGCGACCTGCGCTCGTCGCAGATCAAGATTCCCGTCCTGATGCTCACCGCGCGCAGCACGACGCGCGAGATCGTGGAAGGACTCGACCTCGGCGCCGACGACTATCTGACCAAGCCGTTCGCGTTCGATGTCCTCCTCGCGCGTATTCGTTCTCTCCAGCGCCGTCACACGCATCTGACGAACATTCTCCGCATCGCCGACCTGACCCTCGACACGGTGTCGCACAAGGCAGAGCGGGGATCAAAGACGATCGAACTCACCGCGCGTGAATATGCCCTCCTCGAAACATTCATGAAGAACGCCGGCACCATCCTGACGCGTCAGCAGCTCGCCCGTCTCGTCTGGGGTTACGACTTCGACCCGGGAACGAACGTCGTCGACGTCTATGTGAATCATTTGCGTAAGAAGATCGACCACGGATTCAAGCAGCAATTGCTGTTCACCAAACGCGGAAAGGGATACGTCCTGGAAGTTCCCCCTCCGTCCCCATCGGAACGCTGATGACCTTCTTCCATTCCATCCGCACCCGCCTCACACTCTGGTATGTCGGCATCCTGGCGTTCATCCTCCTGGGAGTCGGCATCACATCGTACTTCGTCACCCGCGCAACGATGATGAACAACCTCGACCTCTCCCTGCGCAACGAGGTGAAGTGGGTGAATGAGTTCATCGAACCCAAGGCGAAACGCGTGCGATTGAAGCGCGCCGCCCAACGGGAATTGCAGGAACTCCGCCGGATCGCGACCGCACAAACGGATTCGCTCGAGGACGCCGGCGACGTGTCCCCCCGCGAGCGTGCGGTGATCGACGAGATGTGGAATCAGATCTATCAGCATACGCTGCTCAGCCCGCGCCGGCACTTGATCCAGATCCTTGACCGGAACAACGACATACTCTACAAGTCGCAGAGCGCGGCAAGCCACGACATCCGACACGATGACATTCCGTATCAGTGGATCAATGTCGTCACCACGTACATGGCGGATGGAAGCGAGATCCGCCTGGCGATGATGCAAACGGACTACGTGAAGATCTACGTCGGCTATCCCCTCGACCCGGTCTTCGAAGTGCTCGACGGCGTCTTCACGAACATCGCCATTATCATCCCCATTGCGCTTCTGATCTCCATCATCGGCGGATGGTTCCTCGCACACAAGTCGCTGAAGCCGGTGGACGAGTTGACCCGCGCCGCACGCGACATCACGGCGCAGAATCTGAACCGCCGGTTGCCCCCGCATCAGGTGGACGATGAACTCGGACGCCTGACTGCGCAATTCAATCACATGATCGAACGGCTCGAGGCATCGTTCGCGCAGATCCAGCAGTTCTCCGCTGATGCGTCGCACGAATTGCGCACGCCGCTCACGATCATGCGGGGGGAGATCGAGGTCGCCTTGCGAAGCGGGCGTCACTCCCGCGCCACACGAGAGCTGCTCTTCAGTCTTCACCACGAGCTCATCCGGCTCTCTTCCATCGTCGAAAGCCTGATGATCCTGATCCGCTCTGATGCGGGGCGACAGGTGTTTCGCCTCGACCGCGTCGCGCTTGATGCCCTTCTGCGTCAGTTAGTGGATGACGCGGCAATGCTGGCAAAGCCGAAGAATGTCCGTGTTCGCGCGGAGCAAATGGACGAGATCGGCCTCAACGGCGACGAATCCCGACTGCGTCAACTCTTCCTGAATCTTCTGGACAACGCTGTGAAATACACTCCCGCCCGCGGGACCGTCACGGTCAGCTTGAAGCGCGAGGGCTCCTTCGCTGTCATTTCTGTCCGTGACACCGGCATTGGGATCCCCCGCAAGGACCAGCCCCATATCTTCGATCGTTTCTACCGTGCCTCGCACTCAGAACGCTCTGAGCTTCCCTCCGGGAGCGGCCTTGGCCTCGCGATCTCAAAGTGGATCGCAGAAGCGCACGATGGTTCGATCGAAGTCCGCAGCAAGGAGGGGAAAGGATCGGTGTTCACGGTTCGCCTCCCGATTTCTTGATTTTCCCTCATTTTTTGCGTTTTTTGTTATGATAAGTCACCATGTCTGACGATTGAGAAACTACGCCCTCCGTGGAGCAAGAACAGCAGCAACCCGAACAGCAGCAAGAGCAGGGGAATCAACAACAGCCTCCCCAGCGCCAACGCGAACCCCGACGTCCGCACCAGCAGCAACGCCAACAGCAGCAACGTCAGCAACGGACACAACAGCAACCCCAGGGGCAACAATCCCAGAAGCAAGAGCAGCAGAAGCAAC
>JALONE010000308.1 GCA_025455125.1 Bacteroidota bacterium | reverse complement strand
AATCCACAATCCACAATCCGCAATCCACAATCCTACTTGATGTCCCTCACCTTCAGTTGCAGCACTGTTTCGCCCGCGAATTCTCCTTCGTCAAGCGAAAAGGCAAGATCCACGCGTGCACCCTGGCGCACACGCGGCATCAGATCCCCAAGATTGAACCCGATCGCATCCACAACGTACCCGTTGTTTCGCACCTTGAACCGTAAATGGTTCCGCCCGACGATGCGCGGTTGTCCCATCACTTCGACGTTGCGAACAGCGAACACCGGTCGCATGTTATCCGGGCCGAACGGGGCGAACTGACTGAGTACGCGCACGAATTTTGGCGTCAGGTCTGCCAACTGCAACTCCGCGTCAATGCGGATCTCCGGAGTGCGCAATTCTTCGGTCAGCAGCTCGTTCGCCACCTGCTTGAATGCCTCGCGAAACTCGTCAACCCGATCGACCTCCACCGTGAGCCCCGCGGCGTACTTGTGTCCGCCAAATTGAATGACTTTGTCCTCGCAGCGGCGGAGCGCCTCATAAATGTTGAACCCGCTGACACTTCGGGCAGACCCTTTTGCGACGCCGTCCACCGTGGTCATGAGAATGGTCGGCCGATAATAGCGCTCGACGAGCCTTGAAGCGACGATCCCGATCACACCGGGATGCCACGACTCCTGATGCAGGATAATGGCGCTGTCGTTGTCCGCATCGAGCAGTTCTTCAACGATGCGTTGGGCCTGCGTGAATGTTTCCTCATCGATCTTGCGCCGTTGGGAGTTCTCGTCTTCCATCACGCGCGCAAGCTCGAGCGCCCGTTCGTACGATTCGGCCGTGAGCAGCTGCACTGCACGACCGGCGTCGCCCAAGCGGCCGACAGCGTTGATTCGCGGTGCGAGCACGAACACGATCTGCCCTGCGCTGATCTTGTCGCGGCGGAAACCCGAGGTCTCAACCAGTGCCCGAATTCCGGGGAGCGGATCGAAGTTGATGAGGTCCAGACCGAGCTTCACCAGCGTCCGGTTCTCGCCGCTTAACGGGACGATGTCCGCCGTGGTCGCCAGCGTCACATATTGGAGATACTGTGAGAGTCGTCGGTCGGCCTGATCACCAAGTTTTCCTGCAATGTGGTCGGAACTCGCCAGCGCTTGGACAAATTTGTAGGCAACGCCGCATCCGCATAATGCCTTGAAGGGATAGGAACAAGAGGGCTTGAGCGTGTCCAGCACGGCGACAGCGTGTGGAAGCACCGTCCCCGGCTCGTGGTGGTCGCAGATGATCGTGTCGATTCCGAGGGAACGGGCGTACGCGATCTGCTCGACGGCGGTGATACCGCAATCCACCGATATGATGAGCGTTGTTCCCATCTCCATCGCCCGGTCGACACCCGCTTTGGACAGACCATATCCGTCCTTCATGCGATCGGGGATGATGTATGCGGCCTTACCTCCGATGCTCTTCAGGAATGACCACACCATCGCCGTTCCATCCGTTCCGTCGACGTCGTAGTCCCCGTACACCGTGATCTGCTCGTCGCGTTGCAGCGCCTGAACGACCCGTTCAACGGCGACGGTCATCCCGTCCATGAGGAACGGATCATGCAGGTCTTCAAGTGACGGGCGGAAGAATGAACGGGCCTTCTCGTACGTGTCGATGCCGCGACTCAGCAAGATGTCGCTCAACACGGGAGAGATGGTCAACTCGTCCGAGAGTCTCTTGACGATGCCCTGATCGGGCCAGGGGGGGCGGAGTGTCCAGCGGTATTCTTTGATTGGAGACACGACAATACTCCAGTAAATGGATCGAATGTGCCGTGAGTGAAAGCGGAGGAGAACCCGGTTCCATGGGGGGAGGAGGGAACCGGGCGAACGATCGGACGCAGACGCGAGCCTGTCGATAAGCCGAATTCTGTCTGCCCTCCGTCCGCCGAAGCGGAGCGTCGGGGAGGCAGCCATTTCTCTTATGCGACCTACCCTTCCCGTCCCCGTGAGGGATTGAGCGGGCAGCTCTCTGGCTCAACGTGCATGCACGTTGAACTGGCGGGATATACGCGGTCTTGCACCGGGCGGGGTTTCTCAGTCCTGCCCACGCGAACGCGAGCAGGATCCCTTGCGGGACCGCCGTCATCACTGACGGCGCGGTGGTCTCTTACACCACCTTTTCACCTGTTTCTTCCGGCTCCCGAAGGAACCGGAGGATGTGTGTTTTCTGTGATACGGTCCGTTCATGCGGGATGTGGCCCGCACGACCCCCGCTTTCGCTCGCGTTGCCGCGAACCTACGCGGGGCACCCTGCCCTGTGGTGTTCGGACTTTCCTTCCCGATGCGGATGCATCGGAACGGCTGCCTGACAGACCCGCGTACGCGTCCGGTCGTCCAGGCGGTGGTGCTTTCACTTCACACTCATGAGGTCGTGCGCCGCATCCGTCCATGCGATGCGCACCGGCGAACGGGAATCGATGCCACCGTTCGCGAGCTTGTCGGCGTCCGCGTTCGCCGAGCGAAGCACGTGACGTAATTCCACTGAGAATCCTGCTTCGGCAATCATGCTCCGCGCGTGGGCCGCGAGCCGCTTCAATGCCGCATCCTTGATCTTGTACTGTCCGTTCATTTGACGGACCATCAGCTCGCTGTCGGAATGAACGACGAGCCGTTTGCAGGGAAGCACAGAGACCGCCTTCAGACATTCGAGGAAGGCAGTGTACTCCGCGACGTTGTTCGTGTGCGTTCCGATCGAGCCGGCGATGGTGCCCAGCACAGAGCCGGCGTCGGTCGCGAGGACCACGCCGATCCCGCTCTCTCCCGGATTACCGCGCGACGCACCGTCTGTGTGCGCAATGACGGTCATTCCGCTGCGGCGGAGTTCTCGACGATGTCGTCAGAGACCAAAATGCGCCCGCAGCGCTCGCAGGTCATGAGCGTGTCATTCTTGCGCAACTCGAGGATCTTCTGGGGCGGCACACGGTTGAAGCAGCCGCCGCAGGAATTCCGTTTCACCGGTACCACCGCCCTCCCGTCCTTCGCTTTACGGATGCGCTCGTACATCTGGTAATCCGCTTTCGCGATGCGGGCGACGATCTTCTCACCAAGTTCCGTCTCGAGCTCCGTGATCTCCGGCGTGAGCTGCTCGGCGTCGTTTCGTGCGACGGTCATCTTTCCTTCCATCGCTTCCATCTCCGCCTGCAGTTTTATGATGCGCACCTGGGACAACTCGATCTCGCGCGTCAACGCGTCGTATTGTTTGTTTGTCTTTACCTGGAACTGCTGCCCTTTGTACTTCTCGATGCGTTCCTTTAGCGCGAGGATCTCCACGTCGGTTGCATCCCGGGCAATAATGGTTTGCTGGACCATGTGTTCGAGCTCTGCTTTCGTATGCAACTTGCTGTCCAGGGATTCCTGCAGTTTCTTGACGGTGAACGGGAGGTCGCCTTTCATTTCCTCCAGCTCATTGAGTCCCAGGTCGACCTTTTGAAGGGCGAACAAGTGGCGCAGACGGGTTTCCAATGCTGACTCCTTCTTCTCTTGCTTACGCGGAAGCACGCGACGTGCTTCGAACAGGATTAGTGGACTGTTGACTGATGACAACCTGAAGCGTCGTCCCGCGCGCGCGAATGGCGTCCTTGAGTCGGGACGCGATCACAGGGACGATCACGTTCTCCGTCTCAAAATGCCCCGCATCGACGACGAATGATATCGGACATCGGCCGTCACGAACGCATCGGCCCCGGCTCGGACTGCATCGGGCAGCATGTCGCTCCCGCTTCCCGAACAGACAGCGACGGTCCGGATGGTTCGCGTCGGTGAACTGGTGTGCCGGAGACCCGCCGTTCGCAGCGCGCGACCAACACGCCGGAGGAACGTTTCCGGTGTGAGCGCGGCGGGCAACTCTCCTATCGCGCCCATGCCGCCATTCGTCGTCGGGTTCTCGACATGGACGACATCGTACGCAACCTCGTCATACGGATGCGCGGACCTCATTGCCTGCACCACGGCCGATGTCTTCGCGCGGGGGAGGACCATCTCCAGCCGCACCTCCTCGGCCGTCTCCAATTCGCCGGGCGTTCCAATGAACGGCTTCGAGTTCGGCGATCCGCGGAATGTTCCGCGTCCGGCAGACTCGAATGAGCACGAGGAGTATTCACCGATGATCCCCGCCCCCGCATCCGACATCGCTGCGCGCACCGACTCGACATGCCCCTGGGGGACGAACACCGCGATCTTTGCCATGAGCCCCCCGAGCGGGGAAAGAAAGCGGATGTTCTGCAACCCGATCGTTCGTGCGAGCGAGAAACTGACGCCGTCCGGTGCGAAATCAAGGTTCGTATGGGCGGCGAACGACGCGATCCCTCGTTCGGCGAGCAGGAGAACAAGCCGTCCCACCGGATCATCCGCCCGGATCGCGGAGGGCATGCGGAAGAGCAATGGATGGTGCGAGATGATCAATCCCGCCTTTTTCCTCGTCGCTTCCTCGATGACCTGAGGAGTGATGTCAAGCGCGATCAGCACCCGGTCGACGGCGCGGTTCGCATCGCCAACCTGGAGACCGACGTTGTCGCGTTCCCATGCGGTCCAAGGCGGTGCCCACGTTTCCAGAATGTTGATGATATCGCGGATCTGCATGTGGGAAAAAAAATGTCCCGCCTCGGGGGGCGGGACACGGTGCTGAGAATTTCTAGCTCGCGGCGCTACTGCACGAAATCGTTTTACGTACTCGGGTGCCTGACATCTCAGAATAGTTTCCGTTGAAATATACTCAAAGTACGCAAAACCCTTCTCAGATGCAACGGCTATTCCTGTCAGGATTTGGGAGGCGCGGAATGGATGCCGATCATGTCCCGCCCGTGATAGTCGAACTTCTCAAAATTCAGGTCGCGGAGTCGCCGGATTTCGGACTCGATCTTCTGGAACTGCTTCGAGAGCTCGTCCATCAGTTTCCGTTCGTCCTCGGTCTGAACATTCTTATCGATAAGGTCGGCGCTGATCTTCACGGCAGCGAGTGGATTGTTGAACTCATGGCATACGGTGACGACGAGCTCCCGAATGGCTTGAGATCGGCTCT
>JALONE010000307.1 GCA_025455125.1 Bacteroidota bacterium | reverse complement strand
CAAGATTCAGATTTCCATTCAGCAACTGATACGTCCCCGAGCTTGCAGGAAGCTCCTTATTCTCACTCAGGCTGATACCAGCCGGATTATCGAGATACACATTCCCCGCGACGCTGCCAAACAGCGGCCAATCGCCGTGTTTCAACGTCAAGCTTGCACCGGCTGCAACATCCAACGTGCCGATAAGCAAGCCTCCCGCGTCGATCGTAAATGCCGTTCCGCCTCCAACGATCAATTTCGAACCGGTGCCGTAGATCGCCCACGGAGTGGAGAGTGTCGTTGAAGCGGTGTTCGTCAACAAGTAGAGCTGGTTGTCCGCCGCGAAGTCCTGCGGACGAGTGCCGCTTCCGTTCGTGTTTGTTCCCCAATTGTTGACATCATCCAGCGCGCCGCTGCCGGTGTAGTAGTACGGCGGGGGGGGCATGACAACGGACCAGCTCTGCGAGACCCTGATCCCGTCGAGCACAAAGCGTCCACCGGTTCCCAAGCTATCGCGTCCCTGAATGGAGAAACTGCTGCCGGCCGTATTTGCGCCGAGATCGCTTCCGGTGTCTGTGTTTGGACCGACGACAGGTGCAGGCTCCGCTTGCCCCGGAACGGGATTCACGATCAGTGCGTATTGATCATTCGTTGTTCCTGCGACAATGATGTACTTGAGAACGACAAGATAGGTTGTGCCAAAGCTGTAGTTTGTTGCATCATACACCGGTAGGTTGCTTGCGCTCTTGCCGCTGAGACCGAATCGAAGGTTCCCAGAACTGTCTTGCTTGAACCAGAGTCGGCCGCGGGAGGCGTTGTTTGAGAAGAAACTCGCGACATAGCCACCCGACAAGGTGGCCGTATCCACTCTGATCATGAATGCCGCGTAGATGTTTCCCGAAGCCGGAATCGCCATCGACTTGTAGTATCGGTCGGTATAGTCTTCCAATGAAACCCCATTACCTGCTCCCGAACCAATATACCCCTGGTAGCTCAATCCGGGAGCAACGACCGTCGCGCCGTTCCATGATGTCCCCGACCTGCTCCATCCGTTGGCGGACAGATCAGTGCCTTCCGGATAGCTGAAATCGTCCTGGACGATCAACTGGCCGAACATCAGAGCGGGGGCGACAGCCATCGCCATGAGGACCAGAACTGCTTTCGTGAAATTCTTCATGGTACCTCCAAATGGAAATACAGTTGAGTGATGATGATACGCGATAATCCTGAGTCGATCTCAAAAACCCAATCCCAATGAGAGTACCGGTATGGAACCAAACCGGCCGGCATTGGCATATGCAAAATCCAGTTTCACGACCGTCGCTTCTTCGATCGAGTATTCCGCTCCGAAACCCAACGTGTACCCTTCTTCGTCGTAGTTGAATCGGTACCCGCCGCGAAGATAGAAGTTGGAGAATGCAAAGAATTCCAGACCGGCATTCGCCTTCTCCGGACCGTCATTCGGCTTCACGTATTCTGCGGCCGCAGTCATCCGAACATCGCTTTCCTTTGAGGCTTCGATGATATCGTAGGCCATTCCAAATATGAAGATCATCGGCATCCGTACTTTCGCAGGCGCCTGGGCAATCCGACCTTCGTACGTCTTGTATTCGCCGTCCGGACCGAAGTTCCTGCCCAGCATCGAGATGCGTAGACTTCCGAGCCCCGTCCAGTACATCGTGCCGACGTCGAGCGCCCATCCACGCATCGTTGCGTCATCGATCTGTTGTTCGACATATCGGACCGATCCGCCCACCTGCAGGAACTGTGTGATCTGGCGCGCATACGATATTCCGATGGAGAGATCATGCGCTGTGAACGTTCCGAGTCCCTCGGTGATCGGCAGAATGCCCAGATCATTGCCGGCGGCATCGTATCCCTGTGCCACTTTCGTGCGGATCATATCGCCATAGTTCACGTAGATCGCGTTCACGCCGATCGTCCCCCAATCACCAAAGTCCTTCACAAACGACATGCTGTTGTACTGAATATCCGCGACCCATTTCATCGAAGTGAACTGGAGGTCCATGTCGGTGACGTCGACCGTGGATGCGGGATTATTGAAGGCCGAGTTCGCAGTTCACCGTGTTGGTGCCAACTTGCGCGATGCCTTCCCCTCCGACAATCGCAACCAGGACAAGGACAACACCGGCGACCATCATGCGACGCGTGAGGATACTCTGACTCATGTTCGATCTCATGGGTTCCGCCGGCTATTTGATGATGGCGAATTTCCCCACCGAAGTCTCGCCTTCGTGACCGGGGACATGCGACTCGATGTGGTAAATGTAGATGCCCGGCTGGACGTTTTGTCCGAAGTCGGTGAGCATGTAATCCTTTCCCGACTGCGAGCCCCATGTTTCGATGCCGCCGCCACTCGCATGCTCGAGCGTCTTCACGAGGTCCAGCGCGAGCGTGTAGATGCGGATCGTGCAGTGGGCCGGGATGTTCACGAATGCCAAGCGCTTGTTCTCGGCCGGCTCAGGATATCCGCTCACCTGACGGAACGGATTGGGAACGACGAGCACGTCGCTCTGCGCGTTGCTGGGTGCAGGCTCGGCCGCGACGGGATAGAACGTGTAGCCGGCCATTGCGCTTTCATTCCGCCCGGTGTCGATACTCGTGACGCAATACCGGTACGGGACATTGGGCTCGGAGGGGATGAAGTAGTTGACCTCCGTCCCTGACACCAGGCTGTCCGCTTTCGTGTAATGCACCGAATCAATGAGGGACCATGGTCCTTCGATCGTGCTGTTGGAACGATAGATCTTGTAGGCGGCAAAATCGGTGCGGAGCGTTTGGGGATCACGGTATCCACGATGCACCGCCTTCCAGGTTATCTGCACACCTTGAGTCCGGACTCCGAGGCTGTCTGTAACGGCGGAGGGGACGACCTTCAGTTCGTAGGGAGTAAATCCTCCGTCTGCAGTTCTCGGCGCGTCTGCCGGCGTTGGTGGCGGCAACGCGCCGAAGGGGAGTTGCCAACGTCGACGAATCAGCGTTCGCGCTGCGGCGAAGTTCTCCTTCAGATTCTGAATTCCTTCGGTTTTGAATCGACGCGTCGCTTCGTATCCTCCGCGCATGGTGACGTTCCGATCCATCTGTCCTGCCACGAAGACCTCAAACCAGTGGATCGATCCTCCGGGGGGAATGTCGAACGGACCGATCGCATAGAGGTAGCGGGGATTCCGTTCCCACTTGCTTCCCGCGCCGGCCGCGTGCGCGGAATCCGCCGCACGCCAGCTCAACCTAGGCTGTTCATTGGTCGTGATGAAGTTCACCAACGTCCCATATTGACTCAGCGCATCGTAACGCGGGGGCATCAGCTCGAGGGCGTCCGCGCGATCGGAGGAGGAGACGACCTTCCGCCAGATCTTCCGCTGACCGAATTTGTTCAGCGGCAACGAATCGAGGAGGAAGGTGTATGCATAGACGTACGGCGAGTAGAGCTTGTAGTTCTTGGACCCTTGTATGCCGATGTTCCCCGGATCTCCCGCATTCCCCGTCGAGTCTCCTGGCGGGATCGTGTACTCCGGCGCAGCGGAGGTCGGGGGCAACGAAGTGTCATCATAGAAGATGAATCCAAGGGTATCGCCCAGCGACGCATCCCACTCGTACTCCTTATCCCACCCCGGAGAAACGGACCCCGGACGATACGGTCCGTTGGGCGTGACCAATCGTGCGTAGTAGAAATCGTTGAACGTCGTGTCATCGGTATTCGTGAGCGTGCATTCCATGATCACAAAATCGTCGTACTGCGGTTGACTCCAGACGCGAACCGTGCCGTTCAGGGAGTACGCCATGTGTCGGTTCCCCGAGGCGTCGGTCTTGTATGAGCCGATAACGCCGGTCAGGTATTCCTCGGCGCGGCCGGGATTGACCAGATTATGGTTCCGCGTGACCGATGTCTGGGTGATCGCATAGACATGGGGGCTGTTGTACTGAACACTGCGGTAGTACCATGCCACCGGTTGACCCGCAACCATCGCGCCGTTGTAGACGACCGTGTTGTCCCAGCCCCCCGCAGATTCCCCCGGTGCATTGTAGTCGCCCGGATAGAGGGACTCCCATTGATTGTTCCCCACCGTTGTTTCGCGATCCAACGCACCGTTCGGGAGACATTTGATCCAATACTTGCCGCGCATCAGCTTTTCGGGATTCACGCTCTGCGCGGAAACCACGACCGAGCACAGAACGAGGAATGCCGCGATCATCGTTGGATGCACCTGAGTAACCGAGTTGTTCCTGATCACCGTCTTCGCCTCTGAGTGGATGCGCCTAGAATTCGATCGTCGTGCCGAAGTAGATCTGCCGCGGCTGATTGGTGTACCAGTTCCACACGGTCGGCTCCTTCGTCGTTGCCTGGTACGGCAAGATCCCATCCAGCATATAGTTGTCAAGCGCGGAAGAGCCTTCCGCGAGCATCCGTAGATGTTGTTGATTGAAGAGATTTGTCACCTGGATGAAGAGCTTCATGCTCAGATCTCCATACAGTCTCACGCGCCTGCTCAAGGTCATATTCGTGTTCCACCGGTCTTCCCAACGCATGTTGTTCGGCAATTTCACGCCTTGATAGTCTGGAGCGTACCAGGTGAACTCACTTCCTTGAACCCAACGCGTGGACGAACTGATGGTCCAATCTTCAAAGGGATAGAAGCCGGCAAACTCCGGGCCGAATTCCGGCGGACTGATGATCGTGAGTTTTAACAGCGCAGAGTTGTGGGGATTCCAGAGCGCGTCATCTACGCCGATGCCGCCGCCGTCAGTGTTGTTCGCGCCGGCGTAGGTATTATCTGCAAGCGGAAGGCCGGAAATGACCGACGGCTTGAACAACTTGCTGTTGTGATACCTGCCCGTCGCCAGATATGAGACGGTGTAACCCAAGTCGAAATTGATCCAGCGAAATCTCGACTTGAGATTGACTTCGATGCCTCGCACGTCAGCCCAGGCGCCATTCACCGTGGTCGTGAAATTGCCGATGTAAACCCCAGGGTCTCGATTATCCGCCTGAGACGGATCGCCGTAGAGGCGCACATCCACATTCCCACCCGACTCCTTGAAAGAAGAAGTTGCCGGGCCTTGATCGATGCCCAATGACGTCAAATTCTTCACTTGTTTGTAGTACATCGTCACATCCAGTGAGAGGATGACTGAGATGTTCTGGACGATGCAGACTTCGTATTGCTTCATCTTCTACCATGTGAGCGCAGGATTT
>JALONE010000306.1 GCA_025455125.1 Bacteroidota bacterium | reverse complement strand
CTCGCAGGCGATCGGAGCGCTGTGCAATTTGCAACGGAGGGCGGAACGGCAATCAACAGTCTCGCATGAGCAGTGCAGATATCACCCGGCTTCCTATTTCGCATGTTGCGGAAGAGCTGGCGCTTCGCGTGTTTCGTCCCGGTTTGCTTGATCAAGCAACCGCCCGAATCTGTTCCCGCATTCCTTCCTCTCACCTCCCTGTTGCGCTCGTTCACCAGCACACGGTTTCCCTTCTCTTCTATCTCACGGGTTTCGTGCTTGTCGAACGGTACGGACGGAGCAAATTCACGCTCGCCGTTGTCACCGTTTTCCGCGACCGCATGCAACAGCACCATAGTCATCTCTGGCACGACGGCATCGATGCTGCGACCGTCGTGTTCGCCTCCGCGTTGAAGCGCCACGACGCCGCTTACACCGAAATCGCGCTGGCCGAAGCCTTCGCCGCGATCACCGGTCAACAGGAAAACGGATCGTTGCGGATCGAATTGATTCACGTCATCGAGCGATTCCGACTTGCGATCGGCCACGTTCTCGACGAGATCATTCGCAAGCCCGACGTCCGGATCGCCGCACCGCCGCCCTTCTTTTCTCTGCACGAAGTGCAAAAGGTGAAGGACGAACTCCGCGCAACCGGTCCGCATTGGTACCGGCATTTATGGAATGAGATTCGCGAGCCTGCATCGCAAATGATGCTGGCGCGATTCCCGGAGGGTCCGGCCTTGTGGGGACGCGTGCGTACGCTCCAGATGGCGGGCATGGTCTCGATCGTTCTGGCCGCCGTTTTGATTGCGCTCGGATTCTGGCCCATTGCCCTGCTGGTCGGCGGCGTCTGGCACTTCGGCGTCGCACCCGCACGGGCGGAGGTCATTTACGAGATCTCAGCGCGGCTGTTCCTGATGAATCGACGATTAAGGGAAGGGGAGAGGGGGTTGCTGGGGGAGACCAACAGACAATGATGATTTTCGATTTCTGATTGTTGGATAGATGGGCGTGGGATCCAGCTATCGAGTGATTGGGGAACTATCCTTCCTTCCTTTCCGTTCTAATGTCGTGCGCAATATGGTCCTCCCCGGACTGCACTTCAAATTCTTGGTCAACGGGTGACCGGCGAGCGGATTGGTTCGTGTTGAGGACCGGTCACCTGTTTTTTCCAAGATCCTTTTGTTCCTCCGAGTACAATTTCCATGGATGTGCATTGATTGTCTTCCTTGTAGACGAGGTCGATAATCTTTGCCTATTCGTGCGTTTTCTCTGTATGAAAGCCCGCTTTTCTTTGTCCGGCAACGCGGGTCTTTCGTTGATTCGCCCTTCTTATTTTTGTATACTGCCCCATTGCAACATGCTCCGGACCGTCTGCTCATGAAAAGATCCCTTCTCGATTACACGCTTCGCATCCGGATTCCGATCGTCATCTTCATCGCCGTAGCCACTTTTGCCACAACCTACTTCGTCTCAAGGGCGGAGCGGGATGGCGTCGGCTATGCCCCCGCGCAGCCGATCGCCTTCTCTCATAAGCTTCACGCGGGGACGATGCGCATCGACTGTCAGTACTGCCACACTGGCGCCTCCGCTTCTGCGCATGCCACCGTCCCCCCTGTCGCCACCTGCATGAACTGCCACACCGTCGCCCGCAAGAACCAACCCGAGATCATCAAGCTGACCAAGTACTACGAAGAAGGAACCGCGCTTCCCTGGAAGCGGATCCATCGTGTTCCCGATTACGCATACTTCAATCACAGCGTGCATGTGAACAAAGGAATCGACTGCGCGCACTGCCATGGTCAGGTGGAAAACATGGATGTCGTTCAGCAAGTGTCGCAGTTCACCATGGGCGCTTGTCTCGACTGTCACCGCAACGCGCATGCAAAGATGCCCGAATTGAAGAACATCAAGAAGGGCCCGGAGAATTGCGCAGCGTGTCACAGATGAGAAGCAAGAACCAAGAAACAAGAGACAAGACGCCAAACGAGAACCAAGAAACAAGAGTCAAGACGCCAAACGAGAACCAAGAAACAAGAATCAAGACGCCAAACAAGAATCAAGAGCCAAGAGACAAGACGCCAAACAAGGACCAAGAGACTCCGCCTACGCTTGCGCTTCGGCGGATTCAAAACCAAGAGAGAACAAGGATTCGGGGAGTGAGAAGCCAAGTGATATGAAAAAGCATACAACGAATTCAGAGCGGCGGTGGTTCTTTGCAAAGGTCGCGGCGTCGGTCGCGTCCGTGCCGGTCATCGCCAAGGGGCTTTCCCTTCTCCCCTCTCCCCGTAAACGCCCCGTGCAAGCTTCCTCTTCAGTGAATGTTTCGATCAATCCGCATGCCGTTCCGCGGACGAACAAGGATCAAGCGTAATATGCCGACCGATCAGAATTACTGGCGCAGTCTCCGCGAACTCCACGACGGGAAGTCTGTCAGCGAGCAGAAGGCGAGCGAATTCATGGCGGGGGTGACGGACGAGTTCAAGCTCTCCGACCTTTCTTCCATGAGCCGCAAGCAATTCCTGGCCCTCCTCTCGGCCTCCGCTGCTTTCGCCGCCGCTGGATGCAGCAATTACAAGGACAAAGGGGAGATCGTCCCGTACACGAAGAAGCCGGAAGAGATCGTCCCCGGCGTTGCCAATCACTATGCGTCCACCTGCACGGGGTGCGCGCAGGCATGCGGCATTCTCATCAAGACGCGCGAGGGACGTCCCATCAAGATCGACGGCAACCCCGACCATCCGGTGAACCGCGGCAAGGTCTGCGCCAAGGGACAAGCGAGCATCCTCGATCTCTACGACCCGTATCGTTTGCGGGCGCCGCAGTATGGGACCGGTTCCGGCAAAGTGGGCGATCTGACGTGGAAGAAAGCGGACGCAGAGATCGCGAAGGCGCTGGCGGAGGCATCGAATGGCGGGAAAGAAATCGCCCTTCTTGTTCCAGCGATCACCTCCCCGACGACCAAGAAGTTGTTCTCCGAGTTTGCCATCATGAAGTCAAATGATTTCAACCGTCTCTACTGTGTCGAAGGAACGATGTCGCTGACGGGGGCGAATGCAGATCATCGTCTTCGCCTGCGTCCCGACGCTCAGCTCGGGTTTGTTCTGGCCCTCTTGAACGAGATCGTCGTTGTCCGAGGCGTCAACAACGGCAACAAGAAACCGGGCGAACTGCTCACAACCGCTTCGCTCAAAAGGTTCGCGACGGAGCACGCGCTTTCTCTCGATGTGCTCAAGCACCTTGTGGACGATCTGCTCGCGCACCGCGGAAAAGCGATCGTGCATGCCGGAAGCACGCTTCCCGAGACGGTGCACATTGCGGTGAATTACCTGAACGAGATCCTCGGCAACACGGCAGTCTATAAGAAGAATGTCGCTTCCGTCGGTTCCGTCGAAACGCCGGCCAGCGAGTTTGAAGGACTGGTTGGCCGCATGAAGAGCGGGCAGGTCGCCGCCGTTGTGCATTTCGGCGTAAATCCGGTCTATCATCTGCCGCGCGGACTTCGGTACGACGAAGCGCTCAAGTCGGTCCGCATGAGCATCAGCCTGACGGAGACCGACGATGAGACGTCGCGTCTTTGCATGTACGTGCTTCCTGCGAATCACAATTTCGAGTCATGGGGAGACCACAGCGTTCGCACGGGCGTCCACTCGCTTCAACAGCCGGTCATTGCACCGCTGTACGACACGCGTCAGCGGGAGGCGGTTCTGCTCTCCTGGATGGCGGGTCCCGACACCTACAGTGAATCGCTCTATCATCAATACCTGATGAATCGGTGGGAAAAAGAGGTGTATCCCGCCAGCGGCGCCAAGGCAGACTTCAAATCGTTCTGGTATTCAGCCCTTCACGACGGCGTTGTTCGTATCGAGAAAATGTCGGTGGCGCAGAAATCCTTCAACGCGGCCGCGCTTGCATCGGTCGGTTCGGCGACAGCGGTCGCAGGATTCGCCGTTGCACTCACTGAACATTACTATCTCGGGAACGGACGCTCAGCGAACAACGGCTGGCTCC
>JALONE010000305.1 GCA_025455125.1 Bacteroidota bacterium | reverse complement strand
ATGATGGGATCGCGCAAGTTGATGTTGGAGGATGCCATGTCAATCTTCGCGCGGAGCGTCTTTGTCCCGTCCGGGAACTCTCCCTTTCGCATCCGGTCGAGGAGGTCAAGGTTCTCCTCGATACTGCGGTTCCGGTTCGGGCTCTCTTTGCCCGGCTCCGTCAGCGTCCCGCGCGTCGCCCGGATCTCGTCCGCGGAAAGGTCGCAGACGTAGGCTTTCCCTTCCTTTACGAGTTGGACCGCCCAATCGTACATCTGTTGGAAGTAGTCGGAGGCGTAGTACACGCGCCCCTTCAGATCACCCGCAAGCCATTCCACATCGGCGATGATCGAATCAACGTATTCTTGTTCCTCCTTCTCGGGGTTCGTGTCGTCGAACCGGAGATTACACATGCCGCCGGCGTTTTCGTTGGCGATGCCGAAGTTGAGGTGGATCGACTTCGCGTGTCCGATGTGGAGATAGCCGTTCGGTTCGGGAGGGAAGCGGGTCTGCACGCGTCCCTCATACTTGTTCGTGCGAAGATCCTCAGCGATGATGTCGCGAATGAAATCGTTTTTCTCAGGCGTAGACATGGTTTCTTCTTCTCTTGATTGATTGAAACCAAACTACAAAAAACTGCCCCCAGATTCAAAGAAGCCTCCTTTGCTCTCCTGCAATCAGTCCGAGCGCAGTCAGTCGGAGCGCAGTCGAGGACTGCCTTGCTTTTCGTCCCATCTCCCAGTATCTTGATACCGAATTCTGAAGCGTTTCGCATGACGAGACGCTTTTTTTGTATTCTCTTTTCTGCGTTGTGGAATGTCGACTCGCGTTCGCGTTCGGTTTGCCCCCAGTCCCACCGGTTATCTCCATGTCGGCGGTCTTCGTACCGCGCTCTACAACTATCTCTTCGCGAAGCGGAACGACGGCGTGTTCGTCCTCCGCATCGAGGACACCGACCAGTCGCGGAAAGTGGAAGGGGCGGTCGACAACCTCATCCGCACGCTTGATTGGGCGGGTATTCATTTTAATGAAGGACCCGGACGAGATGCGAATCATGGACCGTACGTCCAATCGCAGCGGCTGACGATCTATCGGGATCATGCGCACGAACTCATCCGGAAGGGGCACGCGTACTATTGCTTCTGCACGCCGGAACGCCTGGATGAATTGCGCAAACAGCAGGCGGCGGAAGGGAAGGGGCAGGCGTACGATCGCCATTGCCGCGCACTCGATCCGGCGGAGTCGGAGAAACGAGCAGCATCCGGTGAACGTCATGTTGTGCGTATGAGGATTCCGGAATACGGTGAGCTCACAATGCGCGATGTCATCCGGGGCGAAGTGACCTTCAAGTACGATGTGCTCGACGACCAGGTGCTCATCAAGTCGGATGGATTCCCCACGTATCACCTTGCCGTCGTCGTGGATGATCATCTGATGGAAATCTCCCACGTCATCCGCGGCGAGGAATGGCTCCCGAGCGCGCCGAAACACGTTCTCCTCTATCGGTATTTTGGCTGGGAGTTGCCTGTGTTTGCGCACCTTCCGCTCTTGTTGAATCCTGACAAGTCGAAATTGAGCAAGCGCCAGGGAGATGTCGCGGTCGAGGACTACCGTGCGAAGGGATACCTGAAGGAAGCGATCATCAACTTCGTCGCATTCCTTGGCTGGAATCCCGGCGACGACCGGGAGATCTTCTCGATGGAGCAGCTCATCAACGAATTCGACCTCGAGCGAGTCGGGAAGGCAGGAGCCGTCTTCAATGTCGACAAGCTGAATTGGCTCAATCAGCAGCACATTATGTTGAAGCCGGTCGAGGAACTGACGGCACTGGTCCGTCCCGACCTCGAAGCGAACGGGATCATGGGGATCGACGAATCCCGCCTACGTGCCGCGGTTGCGTTGATGCGCGAACGCATCCCGTTTGTCATCGGCTTTGCGGAATCTGCGCGCTATTTGTTCGTCGCGCCGGACACGTATGAAGAAGCGGGTGTGAAGAAGAACTGGGATGCGGAAACCGGCCCTCGCATGTTGGCCCTTGCAGAGCGGCTGTCAGCAATGAGTGCCTTTGAGACGGCCGAGATCGAAGGCGCCGTGAAAGCACTGGCCGAAGAGCTCCAGATCAAAGCCAGCAAGCTTATTCACCCTACGCGCCTCGCCATCTCCGGCCGCACCGGCGGCCCCGGCCTTTATGAATTGATGGCTTTTCTCGGGAAACCGGAAGTGGTCTCGAGAATCCGAAACGCAGTTGAAAAGATCAACTTGTTGGTCCTTGGTGCTTGATCCTTGGTTCTCGTTTGGTTCTTGTCACTTGTGTTCTTGGATCTTCTCTATGTCAAAGCCCCTAGATGTCATTCGTCTCCACAACGCCGTCTTCTATGCGTACCACGGCGTGTTGTCGGACGAGCAGAACCTCGGCGGGAAGTTTCACGTCGACGTCGAATTACATTGCGACCTTTCGAAAGGGGCTCGGAGCGACCATCTCAAGGACACCGTCGATTACGAGCGCGTGTACGATTCGATCCGTTCGGTGGTGCTCGGTCGGAAGTACTTCCTGCTTGAGGCTCTGGGACATGCCATGGCAAAAGGGATCCTGAACGACTTCAGACTCGTCCAGCGGGTGACGATCCGCATCCGGAAACCCGGCGCCCCGATCAAAGGGGTGGTCGATCACGTGGAGGTCGAACTGACGGAAGTCCGGGGGAAGGCGAAGCGCACATGACGCATGTCTATGTCGGACTCGGTTCAAACATCGGCGACCGGATCCGTTTTCTCTCCCGAGCATTGGGTGCGATGGCCCGGATCCCGAACTCACGGCTTCTCCGGTGGTCCAGGGTGTATGAGACGGAGCCGGTGGGGAAGAAGGAGCAGCCGCTGTTCTTAAACATGGTGGCGGAACTTGAGACGGCACAGACCTCGGCCGGCCTGCTCGCGCTGCTCAAGGAGATCGAGCGGCTAGTGGGCCGGACCACATCGGAACGCTGGGGCCCGCGTGAGATCGACCTGGATATCCTGTACTTTGGTACGGAGATCCTGAACGATATCGATCTCAAGATCCCGCATCCCGAAGTGGCCAATCGTCGGTTCGTCCTGGTGCCGATGAAGGAACTGGCCTCCGATTTTGTCGACCCGCTGCGGCAGCAGACGATCCAGGAATTGTGTCGCGTGTGTCAGGCAGGACAACAACGCGGTCCGAACGACACCTATGACGGTTCATCCAACGGAGTGAGCGTGGAGATCCCGACAGAAGTACGGTATATCGCCATCGAAGGAGTGATCGGAGCAGGGAAGACCACGCTCGCCCGCATGTTGTCGGAACGGCTTGGAGCCCGACTCGTCCTCGAACGTTTCGAAGAGAACCCAGTCCTCGCGAAGTTCTACGAGGATCCCGAACATTTCGCATTCCAGACGCAAATCTTCTTTTTGCTGAGCCGCTACAAGCAGCAGCAGGAGTTGTTCCAGGCGGACCTGTTCCATTCCCA
>JALONE010000304.1 GCA_025455125.1 Bacteroidota bacterium | reverse complement strand
CTGCTGCGGGGGAGGTGACCACGCAATCGTCGAGCTTCTTCTGGAGAAGGGCCAGTTGCGCCGCGGCCTGGTCGCGTCGGGCTCGCATGGCATCGATCTCTTCGGGACGCGAGCCATTCTTCAGCTTTTCCAGCGTCTGCTGGGCGACGGTCGCGCGGAGTTCCGCGTCGTCGAGTTGTTTCTGCGGAATGCTGTTGCTCGCCCGAAGCTCCTTCATGCGTTCGAGGTCGCGCCGGGCGCTTACATCCGCGGCCTCGGCCTGCCGGAGATCTTCCGCCCGCGCACCGCGTACCGCCAGACGGTATTGCGCCTCCGCTGCGGCGAGATTGGCTTCGGCCTGTCGTGCCTGCAGACGCCATTCACGCTGGTCGAGGATGACAAGTGTATCACCGATGCCGACCTTGAGGCCTTCGTCCGTCCTCAGGGACACGACTGCACCCGCGACTTGCGCGCTGATGGTGACGTCTGTGGCTTCAATGGTGCCGGTCGCTTCGATGCGAGTGTCGTCGCCATCGCCACACGCGGCAATGAGGAGAAGAGAGAGCAGAAGCGGAAACGTCTTCATAGCGACCTCTGGGATGATTGTTGATTCAGGATCTCTTCGACTGCGTGGTAGCGGTCTTCGGCGGTCGATTCCATGGCGCCGAGGAAGAGGATGCGGAAGATGCTGCGGATCGCCTCGTCCGGCGAGACGGGCAGCTGCAGAAGCGAGTTCGGATTCAGGATGCCCTGCACGGCATGGAAGAAGACAAGGAAGAACAACTCGACATTGACTTCCTGGCGCAGCACTCCCTCCGCCTTCGCCTGTTGCATCAGAGTTTTCACCTTCTCGAAGATGTGCACCCGGCGAAATTCCTCGATATGCCTCCACACTCCCGGGAGGTTCCTGCGGACATCGTCCATAAAGGCCGGGCTGATCCGCTTCGTGACCTGTCCCGCGATGGCGAGGATCTGAGCCAACTTCTGTTCAAAGGGCTTGTTCGATGCGATGACCTCGTCGATCTGCCGGCCGACGCGTGCGAGCATGAAGTCAATGACGCCCTTGAGGAGATCGTCTTTGCTCGGAAAGAACTTGTAGACGGTCTTCTTGCTCATCCCCAGATCACTGGAGATCTCGTCTACGGTGACCTTGGAGAATCCGCTCGCAAAGAATCTGTCCCGAGCTCCAATGATGAGTCGCTCTTTCTCTTCTTGGTCTGCCATGCCAACCTCAAGGAAACTACTTCAGTGTTTTGCGTTTCCGAACTGCCCAAGAAAAGGCCCATTCAGTCGGGCCAATTCTAGATGGAAACTCATTTCGTTTCTTACGTTTCCAATATGGTTACTCTTCCCTCCCCTGTCAAGTCATTTTTCAGGAGGCGAACACATTTCCGGCTGCTTATCATTCCGAGAACATGAATCGGAGAGATAGGTATCGAAGTTAGGAAGTGTCGATGCATCTCCCAGAACGGACCTGATTTCAGCCCAAACAGGGGGAATTCCACCTCGGTCTTTGGTCTGGTTCTTGCAGCCTCGTGGTTTGGATCTCTCACACCGGGTTTCATACCGGAGGATTCTCAACGCTCAGATTCTACTCTAAGGGCTTGAATACATGTTCTTGCGCTGCTGCCGATCATTCCTGCTCGCAGGGCTTCTCGCACTCAGTCAGCATGTCCCGCTTGAGGCACAAGGATTTCTCCACGCCTCTGGCCTCTACATCGTCGACGGTTCAAACAATCAGATCATCCTTCGAGGCATGGGGCTCGGGGGTTGGCTTGTGCCCGAAGGCTACATGCTCGGCACCTCTTCGTTCGCCGACTCCCCGACGGCTTTGAAGAATGTCGTGACCCAGTTGGTAGGGGCCCAAAATGCTGACACGTTCTTCCAAGCGTATCGCGCCAGCTTCGTAAGGAAGACGGACATCGATAGTCTGGCAAAATGGGGATTCAACTCCGTCCGCCTCCCGATGCATTACAATCTCCTCACGTCGGCTCCCGGTGTGTACACCGAAAGCGGCTTCGCGATCATCGACAGCCTCCTCGATTGGTGTGAATCGAACCGGATGTATCTCATCCTTGACCTCCATGCAGCTCCCGGCGGACAAAACACCGGCGGCATCAGTGACTATCAAGGCCCCCCTTCATTGTGGGAAAGCACGCTCTACCAGGATTGGACCGCTTCGCTGTGGAAGACGATCGCTGCCCGCTACAAGAACGAACCCTGGATCGGCGGATACGACCTCATCAATGAACCGGCGTGGAATTTCCCGGCGGGCAACAGCACCTTGCGGGCATTCCTCGTCCGTCTCACGGACAGCATCCGTACTGTCGACCAGAACCACTTGATCTTCGCCGAAGGGAACTGGTACGCGACCGACTTCAACGGCCTCACGCCCGCGTGGGATGCCAACATGGCTTGGAGTTTCCACAAGTACTGGAACGTCAACGACTACGGCGCGATCTCTTACCTTCTATCGCTTCGGAGCAATACGCAGCGACCGCTCTGGCTCGGAGAATCGGGTGAGAACTCCAACCACTGGTTCAGCGAATGCCTGATGTGGATGGAGCTGAACAAGATCGGTTGGTCGTGGTGGACGCTCAAGAAGATCGAGAGCATCTCCTGCCCGCTGTCGGTCACAAAGACGGCCGGGTTCGACGCGCTCATCCGATACTGGAGCGGCCAGGGGAGCGCGCCGAGCGTCACGACGGCGATGACGTATCTCCTGGAACAGGCCAACAAGTTCGAATCGCAGAACACCACGCTGCGCCCGGATTATCTCAATGCGCTCTTCGGTTCCCCCACCCCCGGACAACGGAAGCCCTACGCCCGCCTCGTGATCCCCGGGACGATCCCGGCCGTGCACTATGACATGGGCAAGAATCAGGAGGCCTACGTCGACGTCGACTTCCAGAATGTGAACGGGAACGGGGGTTCCACGTGCAACACCGGATGGACCTATCGGAACGACGGCGTGGACATCGAACGGTCGAGCGATCCGCAGGGAAACGGCTTCAACGTCGGATGGACGACGGCGGGCGAATGGCTTGGCTACACGGTGCATGTGGCGACCGGGGGGACCTACGCCATCTCGGCGCGCGTCGCATCGGCCACGGGTGGCGGGAGCATGAGTCTCGTGCTCGACGGAGGGGAATCGCTGCCGTACAACATCACGTCGACCGGCGGCT
>JALONE010000303.1 GCA_025455125.1 Bacteroidota bacterium | reverse complement strand
CATTCAGGAGGGAGTCGTATCGCTGGGTGGTTACGCCGACATCTTTCTCCGGAACACCATGGCGTCGGGTGTTGTCCCTCAGATCTCCGCTATCATGGGACCGTGTGCCGGGGGAGCGGTGTATTCTCCCGCGATCACGGATTTCATCTATATGGTCAAGGGTTCGAGCTACATGTTTGTGACAGGTCCAAACGTCGTCAAGACGGTGACACACGAGGACGTGACGTTCGAAGACCTGGGCGGAGCGATCACCCACGCCACGAAGAGCGGCGTGTGCCACTTCGCGGTTGAGAACGAGATGCAATGTCTCGAAGGGATCAAGACACTCCTGACATATCTGCCGCTGAACAATGCGGAAGATCCTCCATTCGTCCCCACGCGCGACCCACACGACCGCAAGGACATGGAGCTCGATGCTCTCGTCCCGGAGAATCCAAACAAGCCATACGATATCAAGGAGGTCATCAGCCGGATCGTTGACCAGGGGACATTCTATGAGGTCCAGGAATACTACGCGGCAAACCTCGTCGTCGGGTTTGCCCGGATCGGCGGATACGCTGTCGGGATCGTGGCCAATCAGCCGGAAGTGTTGGCCGGCGTGCTCGACATCGAATCGTCACTGAAGGGTGCGCGCTTCGTCCGATTCTGTGATGCGTTCAACATCCCTCTCATCATCTTTGAGGATGTGCCGGGATTCCTTCCGGGGACCGATCAGGAATGGCGTGGCTTGATCAAGCATGGGGCGAAATTGTTGTATGCCTTCTGTGAAGCGACCGTCCCAAAGATCACGATCATCACGAGGAAGTCGTACGGGGGAGCGTATTGCGTGATGAATTCAAAGCATATCCGTGGAGACGTCAACTACGCATGGCCGACAGCCGAGATCGCGGTCATGGGTCCAAAGGGTGCCGTTGAGATCATCTTCAGGAAGGAGATCGAAAGCGCGGAAGACAAAGAGAAAGCGCTGGACATGAAGATCAACGAGTACACGGAGAAGTTCGCAAATCCGTACATAGCCGCCGAGCGGGGTTTTGTCGACGAAGTCATCATTCCCCACGAAACGAGGCCGAAACTCATCCGCGCTCTTCAATTCTTCGAGAACAAGGTGGACTCGAATCCGAAGAAGAAGCACGGGAACATCCCGCTTTAGGGATCGACACCGATCGCTATTCCATTCGATTTTAAGCGGTTGCGTGTTCCGTTTGACATCCTTCCTTGAATAAGTCACCTAAGATGCGTATTATGAAAGGGTTGACGGGGTTTCTCGGAACGATGAGAAGTGAGGTGTGAATTGAGAACACGAGCCGTGCCGACGATTCTGGCGTTCGCATTCCTTTTCGGTTGCTCCAGCGAGCAATCTGTGAAGTCCACGTTGGACTCGTCAGCATCCACGAGTTCCCCCTCTCCATCCGTTGCCTCTGCTTCTTCCTCCTCAAGCGCTCCAATCACGGAGGCCCTTGGTCTGCCATCCACGCCATCATCCGCGACAACGACCATAATCGACTCGATCCCGCCGAGCCAGAACGGGAATGGCGCTGTCACGGACACAACAACCGACGATTCGGGCCTGATCCTGCAGAGCCTTGAGTCCGCCCGCCAGCATTACTTGAATGCACTCGCTGCGCAGGAAGCCGGCGACTCCGCAACATCGGAAATCGAGTTTGAAGCCGCGATCCAGATCTTGAATGACCTGAGCGATGTTGCAAACATCGACAGCAGCAAAGAGTTCGTGGATCTGAGCAGCAGCGTGGTCGAGGATTATGAGCGATACATTGCCGCGATCGACAACCTTGGCCCGTACGCCTCGCTGTACGCCTTGCGGGAGAAGCTGAGCATTGAGGTCGAGGAGGGTGACACCGCCTCTGTGACAGTTCCTGAGATGGAGATCAAGGGGACGCAGGTTCCACTGCCGATGAATGAATCTGTGGAACGGACGCTTTCCTTCTTCATGGGAAAAGGGCGCGTCCACATCGAGCGGTGGCTCCATCTTTCCGGACGTTACTTCCCGATGATGAAGCGGATCTTCCGCGAAGAAGGGGTGCCGGAGGAACTCGTGATCCTCTCCATGCCTGAAAGCGGATTGCGGACGGACGCGCATTCATGGGCTCGCGCCGTCGGACTGTGGCAATTCATGAAGGGGACCGGGGTGATGTATGGACTCCGCTCCAATTGGTGGTACGACGAACGGCGCGATTTCGAAAAGTCGACGCGTGCGGCCGCCCGACACCTGAAAGACCTCTACGCCGAGTTGGGAGATTGGAACCTCGTCCTTGGTGCATACAACGCCGGGGCAGGACGGATCTTCCGAGCGATTCGGCGGAGCGGCTCGACCGATTTCTGGGAAATGCGAAAGCACCTCCCTCGCCAGACGCGCAATTACATCCCACAGTATATCGCGGTGGCACGCATCGTTCTCGATCCCGAACGGCATGGATTCACAGGGATCGAACCGGCGGATTCGCTTGCATACGAAGTTGTTGAGATCGACGACTGCATCGATTTGCGCATCCTTGCCTCCTGCGCCCTCACGACGGTCGACACACTGAAGGCACTCAACCCGGAGCTTCTCCGCTGGTGCACGCCTCCAGGTGTCACGGGTTACAGACTGCGCATCCCCCCGGGACGTCTTGATACATTCTCCGTTGCTTTTGCGAGTGTCAAGCCTGAACAGAAACGGGATTGGGCGATCCACACGGTGCGCAAGGGGGAGACGCTCGGTGCTATCGCACGGAAATACGACATGAGCGTTGGACTCATCAAAGATGTGAACAACATCCGAAACGAGCGTCGCTTGTCGGTCGGTACCGCGCTGGCCATCCCCATACCGCGTGACTACGCGGATAATCGCGCGAAGGTGCCGTTCAATTATTCACCCAACGCGAAGGGAATGAGCTTTGGCAATGTCAAATCGTACGTTTCGAAGATGGATCAGACTCGTTCGTCAGGGCGTCCGAGTGGCGAGCCGGTAGCCCCTAAAGGACGGACTCGGCTCGTCTATCGAGTGAAACAGGGAGATACGATCGGTCATATTGCGGAGTGGTATGGTGTCCGGGCGAGCGATATTCGGAACTGGAACGACATCGCCTACGGGAGCCACATCCGAACGGGGCAGGCGTTATCGATCAATCTTGGATTTTCCGCCATGCACCCATCGCAGACGATCTCCTCA
>JALONE010000302.1 GCA_025455125.1 Bacteroidota bacterium | reverse complement strand
CAAGGAATCCGCCATGTTAGCGAACTTTGCCGGTGGGATCGTGTGCGGCGAAGTGGGCATCGTGCCGATCGATCGCCAGCTGCTCTTTGACACCGTTCTTGAATCGAACGGCATCGGAGGGGGGAGCTGATGGGAACCGTCTTGACGCGGGACGCGCTCGTCGCCGAACGCAAGAAGCTGAAGGCTGCAGGCAAAAAGATTGTCTTCACCAATGGCTGCTTCGACATCATTCACCGCGGACATGTGGATTACCTGACGAAGGCGCGCGCGTTGGGAGATGCATTGATCGTCGGGGTTAACAGCGATGCCTCCGTCCGTCGCCTGAAGGGACCATCGCGGCCCGTGGTGCAGGAAGACGATCGCGCATTCGTTCTCGCCGGTTTGGCTGCGGTCGATTTCGCCTGCATCTTCGACGAGGACACTCCTTATGACCTTATCAAGGCGGTCGTTCCCGATATTCTGGTAAAAGGGGGAGACTGGGCGATCGAGAACGTGGTCGGCAAGGATGTCGTCGAGGCAGCGGGGGGTTCCGTTCAGACGATTTCGTTCGTTGAAGGGCGATCGACCACCAATATCATCAAGAAGATCTCCGAACAGTAGTCACTCATCATCGCCGGAAGGGTCACTCTCCAGTGCGGCGCTTTGCACGCGCGACATATCATGCCGGCGTCATTCTCCTCTTCATCCTGATCGCGGTTGCCGGTTTCACACAGACTCGGTTCTTCAAGTCCTCCTTGCGGGACTTCATCCTGCAGGAAGCGGCGACGGGCCTAGGCGGTGAACTCACGCTCGGACAGATCGACGGCAACCTGTTGACGGGCTTCGTCATTTCAGATATTGGTCTGCGGCTGGACAGCGTCGATGTCGTGCGTGCGGAACGGATCGAACTGCGGTATGATCCGATCGGAATTCCATTCGCACGCGTGGCGCTGAGTCGCGCCGTCCTTGTTCGTCCAACCATCCGTATCTGGCGCGGCCTTGACGGTCAATGGAATTTCGATCGCCTCGTTTCTCCGGCCCCCAAGGACACGGTGCCGGGCTCCTGGACCTACGACCTCCGCAATATTGAACTCCGCGACGCTACGGTCGAATTCCGCGATTCGCTGAGGATGCAGGAGCGGACGTTGAACGGTCTTCCTCCTCCCGCCGATTCTGTGGTCGACTACGCCCATCTGGACTTGCACCATCTGCAATTGCTGGCCTCTGCGCAGGTCGCACGCGGCAACCTCTTTGTTCAACTCGGAAATCTGGCGTTCACCTCCGAGAGCCCGGATTTCCTCCTGAAGAAGCTCCGGGCCGATATCGCCCTCACAAGGACGGAAGCCGCCGTACGGTCCTTTTCCCTCGAAACGGCAGGTTCCCGGCTTCGTCTGAATGCCTCCCTCCGCGGAATCGATGTCGCTTCGATCACATCGGTGCAGGAGTTGGAAAAGGTCCCCGTGGTCCTCGAACTGAATTCCCCGCGGTTGGATACGCGCGAGCTCGCGCAATTTCTCTCCCCTTGGGTCGACTTCCTCCACGGCACCTATGTGGTTCGGATGAAGGCGGGAGGGACGTTCGGTTCTCTGACCGTGGATCAGCTTTTCGTCCAGGCGGGGGAGACCATCCTTGAGACGTCGGGTGTGATTCAGCATCTGGACGGTTCGAAGCCGCTGGTGCTCGATATTCAGGGAGAACGGAACAGGGTCGACACACGCGGGATCGACGGGTATCTCCCGGGGCTTGAACTCCCCGACCTCTCCATGTTGGGTGATATCACCTTCGGATTTCAGTTCAGCGGACAGCCGACGGACTTTGAGGCCGCGGTGACCAGTGACTGCGCCGCTGGCGGCGTTGATGTCGACGCCTCGGTCCGCATTGAGGACAGCACACTCGTCTACAAAGCCTCCGGACGGCTTCGTGATGGGGATGCCGCCATCGTGACCGGCTCGGAGCGTCACGCGAGCCAATTGAACGGAACATTCGAGGTCGACGGTCGTGGGACATCGATTCATGAGATGCTCTCCGTTGCGCGCGTGGAATTCGATTCCTCGGTCGCTCTCGGACTGCCGCTGCAGCGCTCGGTCATCGTGGCGGATGTGGCCGATCGCGTCCTCCGTACGCATGGCCAGGTCCGATTGGGCGAGATGAACCTGAATGCCGATGCGACGCTGACGTTCGGTCCGGCATCCGCGATCGCGTATGCGGTCGATGCGCGCGTGAATTCGCTCGACCTTGCCGCCATCCTGAATCGCGAAGCATTGCGGAGCGAGCTGTCCTTTTCGGCTCACGCGGAAGGAAGATCGACACGCACGGGGAGCCAGGACTCGATCGACCTCGTGCTCCATCCATCCATCATGGGAGACGAAGCGTTACGAGGTCATACCCTGTCCATCCGGTATGTGGATGCTGCGACCGATCGAGCCGAGTTGATACTCCGGTCCGATTTCTGCGACCTTGATGTGGAAGGTTCATTCGACCTCGCGTCGCTGGTGGCGTCCGTCGAACAGAGTGTGCGCATGACGACGGGAGTGATCCGTTCGTATGTCAGCGATCTGGACTCGCTGCAAGCATCACATCGTGACGATCCCGATGCCCGCGCGGCGCTCACACCGATGCCGTTGCCTGCCGCCGACTTCCGGTTCAAGCTGAACGGAAAAGAGATGTTCCCCTTGGGGGTGCTGTTATTTGAACCGTTCGAAGGATCGGTGTCGGTTGAAGGGAGCGTGAAAACGCTCGGGGACACGCTGCGGTTCGACGCAACGGCCGAGGCGACACAATTCGCCTGGGCATTTCCGAAGGACACGCTCACCCTGCTCGAGACGAATGCGCGCATTGCGCTCGAAGGGCTCCCCGGAAGTGCGGAATTGCCGACCGGACAACTCCGATGGGATGGACGGGGCCTGTCGTTGCGGAGCGTCGCATTCATCCATCCAAAGGTCTCACTCGACCTTGAACGCAATTCCCTGGCGTTCGGTGTTTCCACGGTCATCGACTCTACCATTCGCGTCGCGGGGGATGGAAACGGGTTGCTGAAGGAAAGAGTCCTCTCCCTCAACTTCAACCGTCTGATCCTCGGTATGGGGGATTACGAAATATCGAATGCCGAGCCGTTCACGCTCCGGCATGGTGCCGACGGGGTGGCCGGCCACTTCGATCCTGCCGGTGAATCGAACATGAACGTCTCCGTGACCGGATTTCTCCTTTCGCATGTGAACGACATTCTGAAGGGGACCACGGACGCGACAGCATTGCAGCGCTATGCGGGGATCGTTCACGCCAACGGCTCGTTTCGTGGAACGTTCCGGCAGCCCCACTTTGCACTTGACCTTCAGGCGGAAGGGGTTCGCGCCCGGAATACAGTGTGGACATCCGAGGGAATCCAGGAGCGCGACATCATTATCGGCCGCCTCGATGGCCGGATGGAATATGCGGATCGCGTGATGAATCTCTATCTCCAGCTCCGGCAGAATCTCCGTGATACCGCCGTCGTTCCGGATCTGTTGCTGGCCGGCTCCCTTCCGTACGACATGTCGCTCGAGGGAATACGCAGCACGACGCTGGATGGGGAGATCGATATGACACTTCGTTCTCGGGGATTGAGCATGGATCTGCTCGATCCGTTCGTCCCCGAGATCACCGGATTGAGCGGGACGCTCGTCTGCGACATGCGCATGCGAGGTCCGGTCGGCGATCCCCGCTATGAGGGCAGCATGTCGATCAGGAACGCACATTTTCTGTTCCGACCCGTGGACCTTCGCTACGCGTTGAACGCCGATCTCATTGCTGCCGGCGATCGGATCGAATTGCAGAACACGGTCATTCAACACCTTGAGAACGACGGTCGGCGGGAAGGAGCGATGAACGTCGCCGGCAATTTCCGGATGACAGGGATCCGGTTCCGTGATTTCGACCTCTTGGCGAACGGCCAACTCCTTGTCATGAACTCGGAAACGCGGCGTCCAGGACAGAGCTTCTTCGGACGTCTCATCGTTGCCTCCGGAGCACGAGGCCTCAAGTGGACGGGAAATCTTCAGGCATCGTCCCTGAAGGGGGATCTCCTGGTGCGGGAAGCGAGTCTGACTTTTCCTCCAGAGACGGAACCGACGGAACTCCAGACCGGAAGGATCGCCCCGACCTACTTCGACGACACGTCACAGGTTGTCGCAGTTCCCGTCGTCGATGAACCGCGCCGATTGCGATTGACATCCCGCACGGCGGCCAATAACGGGTCCGCGAACGGCCGCCCGAAAGCGGAAGAACGGGGCTTCGTGGATCGGATCAGCTACGATATCGCCCTGGAGACACAGGGGACCACCCAGCTCCGGATGGTATTCAATACGCGTACGAACGAAGAGCTCTTCGCGGACCTTCGCGGACGGCTCTACTTCTTCCGCACGCCCGAAGTCGCCAAACTGACGGGAACAGTGGATGTGAGCAGCCGGTCCTATTACAACCTGATCAAGCGCTTCAATGTGTCGGAAGGGAAGCTGCTGTATACCGGCGATCCCCTGAATCCCGAACTGGACATCACGGCGACATACGAGGGTGATCACATCGTCCGGGATTCGGTGAACAACCCGCTTGCGCAGAACAAGGTGGAGAAGGTGGTGGTGACGCTGACCATCACAGGAACGAAGAATGAACCGAAGCCGAAGATGACGCTCATGGTCGACGAAAAGAAACGGGACACCGGGGAGGAAGAATCGGATGCGATCTCCTTCATCCTCTCAGGACAATTCCGCGACGAATTGACCGACCAGCAACGCTCCGGCCTGATCGGAACGAACCTGGGTCTTGGCCTCGCTTCCGGGATGCTGACCGGTTCGCTGTCCGATTTGATCCGTCGGAATATTGGCGTCATTCAATCGGTCGACGTCTTGTACTACGGCGGCGAATCATTTCAACAATCGGCGGACGTGCGCGTGACCGGACAGATCGGCGAGGCGATGATCCGCGCCGGTGGACGCGTGCTGAACGATCCCACGAATCTCAACGTGAGTCTGGAGCTTCCCATCAGCAGCGTGACGGGGAGCGAGAAGTTGCGCAATCTCATTTTCACGCTCGAGCGCCGCGTCGAAGGCGTCGAGAATACCGACGAGCGCCGCCGATTCTCCAACGGCGCCCGGCTCTTTTATCGTTTTTCCTTTTAGGCTATCCCATGGGCAATCCCATCATACCCGAACTCCAGAACAAGATCGTCGAGTTCCTCGAGCGCTATCCGAACGAACTCTTCAAGTCCAAAGAACTCGCCCGCCGTCTCGGTATCCGTGCGGAGCGCGATTACCTCGTGTTCAAACAAGCGCTGAGGGAACTCCAGGATGCACGGAAGATCCACCGCGTGCGTGGAAAACAATTCGGGCATCTTCACGTCCCCGAGAATGCGATCGGAACATTGCGCATGCTCCGCGACGGAATGGGGCTCGTGGTCGGCGAGGAATCCGGCGTCGAGGTTCTGATCGCACCCACGCTCTTGAGTGATGCGGCTCATGGAGACAAGGTGGAGGTCTCGCTCTTTGCGCAGAGCAAAAAAAAGAAAGACAGAGCCGCTCGGCGTGAAGGCGAAGTGATCCGCGTTGTGGAGCGGGGACGTCAAACGCTGGTCGGAACCCTGGAGCGCGTTCGGCGATTCTATATCGTGGTTCCCGATGACAAGCGATTCTCGCGCGAAGTCGGGATCCCCCAGGACGATCTGGGGGGTGCGCAAGAAGGGGACAAGGTCGTCATCGAGCTGACCGCCTGGGGCCGGCGACACCTGAACCCGGAAGGAAAGGTCATCGAGGTTCTGGG
>JALONE010000301.1 GCA_025455125.1 Bacteroidota bacterium | reverse complement strand
GATGAGTTCCCGATGTGGCATGGCAACACCATCTACTTCTTGTCCGACCGTGGTGCGGACATGCGCTCAAACATCTGGTCGTATGACCTGACGACCAAGCAGACGAAACAAGTGACGACGTTCAAAGAGTTCGACATCCGTTTCCCCGCGCTCGGTCCCTCGGACATCGTTTTTGAGGCGGGGGGACGACTCTATCTTTTGACGATCACCTCCGGTGCAGTGAAGGAAGTCCCCGTGAAGGTAGTCACCGACGAAATGACTTTGTTGCCGCGGACGGAAAACGTCAGCAAGCGCATTCAACAGCTCTCTGTCGCCCCCGACGGCAAGCGCGTGCTCGTCGAAGCACGTGGGGAGATCTTCTCCGTTCCGGCTGAGAATGGGCCGGTGATCAATCTTTCACGGAACTCCGCAAGTGCGGAGCGCTATCCAGCCTGGTCGCCGAATGGACGATACGCTGCGTACTGGAGCGACCGCTCAGGCGAATATGAACTGGTGCTCAACGACCTCACGAAGCCCGGATCGGTGAAGACGGCGACCGCGTACGGTCCGGGATATCGCTATGGTCTGTTCTGGTCTCCGAACAGCAAGAAACTCGCATTCATCGACAAAGCGATGACGATCCAAGTGTACGATATCGACACGGATAAGACGACGGCCGTGGACAAGCAATGGTACTACTATCAGGGGAATCTTGACGGGTTCAGCGTGAGTTGGTCTCCGGACAGTCGCTGGTTGGCGTATCATCGTGATGTCGAGGGGCGAAGTTCCGCTGTCTTCCTCTTCGACACGAAGGAAGGAAAGAGTGCGCAGGTCACCTCCGGTTACTACTCCGATGCAAATCCGACCTTTGATCCCGACGGAAAGTACCTCTACTTCCTCACGGGACGGACGTTCAATCCGGTCTATTCGGATCTGGACAATTCCTGGATCTATCCCAACACCACCTCGATTGCCGTGACGACGCTGAGTCCGGATTCGCTCTCGCCGCTTGCGCCGAAGAATGATACGACGGCGGTGAAGAAGGAGGAGGTGAAGAAGGAGGAGGTGAAGAAGGATGCGGCAGCGGACAAGGAGAAGGCGAAAGAGAAGAAGGAAGAGAAGCCCAAGGAAACCGCGATCACGCTTGCTGGACTTGAAGACCGTGCGGTTCTCCTGCCGCCGGCGGCGGGAAACATCGGCGGATTAGCCGCGGTCTCCGGCAAGGTCATTTACCATCGCATTCCGAACGCGGGTTCAGCGGACAAGAAACGCCCGCTGATGTTCTACGATCTCGACAAGCGCGAGGAGAAGACCATCGTCGACGATGTAGATCGATTCATGGTCGCAGCGAATGGGAAGAAGGTGCTTGTTGGCAAAGCAGGCAGCTACTCGGTCGTCGACATTGGAGAGAACCAAAAGCTGGACAAGAAGGTCCCCACTGCTCAGCTCGACATGACGGTCGATCCGAAAGCGGAATGGAAGCAGATCTTCAACGACGTGTGGCGAATCGAGCGTGATTTCTTCTACGATCCGAACATGCACGGCGTCGATTGGAAGGCGATGAAAGAGCGATACGGCAAGCTGTTGGAGCACGCCGTCACGCGTTGGGACGTGAACTTCGTCATTGGCGAGTTGATCGCCGAGCTGAACGCGTCGCATACGTATCGCGGCGGCGGGGATGTTGAGGAAGGAGAGACACGCGCTTTCGGATATCTTGGCGTTGATTGGGAGTTGGTGAACGGAGCGTATCGCATCAAGAAGATCATCCGAGGAGCGCCGTGGGATACGGAGGTTCGATCCCCGCTGTCAACGTCGGGTGTGAAGGCGAGCGAGGGAGACTACGTCCTTGCTGTCAACGGGGAACCCATGAATGCCGCAGCGGCACCGTGGGCATCGTTCGTTGGCCTTTCGGAAAAGACTGTGGAGTTGACGGTGAATTCCAAGCCGCAGATGGATGGAGCGCGTACAGTGGTCGTGCAACTCCTCGCTGATGAAACGCGGTTGCGTCATCTTGCCTGGATCGAGGCGAACCGTAAGCGCGTCGATGAGGCAACCAAAGGCCGAGTCGGTTATATCTATGTTCCCACCACGGGCATTGACGGACAGAACGAACTCGTGCGTCAATTCGTCGCGCAATTCACGAAGGAAGGATTGATCATTGACGAACGATGGAACGGCGGCGGGCAGATCCCCGATCGCTTCGTCGAATTGCTGAACCGGAAGCCGCTTGCGTTCTGGGCGGTCCGTGACGGGAAGAACTGGCAATGGCCGCCGGTCGCGCATTTTGGCGCGAAGGCGATGCTCATCAATGGATGGAGCGGCTCGGGAGGCGACGCGTTTCCGGACTATTTCCGCAAGGCGGGGCTGGGTCCATTGATCGGTACGAGAACATGGGGAGGGCTCATCGGCATCACCGGTGCTCCGACGTTGATTGATGGCGGCAACGTGACGGTACCGACGTTCCGCATGTACAATCCCGATGGCACGTGGTTCAAGGAAGGGCACGGCGTCGATCCGGACATCGAAGTCAAGGAAGATCCCACACAGCTTGCGAAGGGGATCGATCCGCAACTTGAACGAGGGATCGAGGAGGTGCTGAAGGCGGTGAAGGCGAGTCCGCCGGCGATACCGAAGCAGCCGCCGTATGAGAAGCGGTAGGCCAGGATTTCAAGGTTGATCCCGGGTTGGAACCCGGGACGGAACCCGGGTCACACCCGGGGTCGAGCCCGGGATCAACCCCGCGTCGGCACCCAGATTCCATTCACCAACTGCCAAGGGTTCCGCTCCCAGTCAGAATCAACGAAGCTCCTGTAGGATTCGACAGAATGGAAACGGCTCAACGTTTCGCTTGAACAGATTTCAAATCCAAAAGGGTCATCCGCGTTTGGAGTATGCGCAAGGTATGCGCGGGAACTTGAATACTGCCAATCCTCCGGATTCTTCACCAGATTGGCTTCAACTGCATTCCGGTGAATGTAGCGACTAAGATAATCGAAGTACTCTGTTGACTCGATAAGGACTGCTTTGAATCTCGTGCCGAAGACATGATTCCGCCGACGATACTTCTTGTTGAAGAACCGTGCATATTTTGCTTGGAGTTCTCTCATTGCTGACGAAACATCAATGGTATCAAGCAGGCTGAGCGAAAAGTGAAAGTGATTCGGCAGGAGTGTGAACGAGTGAATCCGAGTCGCCCCTG
>JALONE010000300.1 GCA_025455125.1 Bacteroidota bacterium | reverse complement strand
CTGCGCACAAGCTGTTCGGTCCGACAGGCGTTGGCGTCTTATATGGCAAGGAGAGCGTCCTGGCAGAGCTTCCGCCGTACCAGGGAGGCGGGGACATGATCCGTTCCGTGACCTTCGAACGCACAACGTACAATGACCTTCCGTACAAGTTTGAAGCAGGAACCCCGAACATTGCAGGCGGGATCGGATTTGGGGCCGCCCTCGAGTATCTGGAACGCATGAACTGGGATGCGATCGCTGAACATGAAGAGGATGTGCTCCGATATGCGGAATCAGCGCTCGCGGCCATCGACGGTATTCGGTTGATCGGCACCGCTGCCGCGAAAACCGGTGTTGTCTCCTTCGTTCTGGACCATGTGCACCCGCATGACATTGGAACGGTGCTTGACCAGGAAGGCGTAGCCATTCGGACCGGGCACCACTGCGCACAGCCGGTCATGGAACGATTTGGAGTTCCCGCGACAGCGCGGGCCTCATTCGCATTCTACAATGATCATTCCGATGTCGATGCCCTCGTCAGCGGCGTGCGGCGTGTCCAGGAGGTGTTCGGCTGATGGCGGATCTGAAAGCGCTGTATCAGGAGATCATTCTTGACCACAATAGAAATCCGCACAACTTCCGCGTTATAGAAGGTGCCGACCGTGCCGTGGACGGATTTAATCCGCTCTGCGGGGATCACTACATGGTCTATCTCAAGCTGGAGGGAGACCGCATCGTCGACGTGTCGTTCAAAGGATCAGGATGCGCGATCTCGAAGGCTTCCGCGTCCGTCATGAGCACGTTGGTCAAAGGGAAGAGCAAGGCAGAGGCGCTCGAGTTGTTTGAATCATTCCACCATCTCGTGTTGGGTGAGGTGAAAGACAGCGCGGCCATTGAAATGATGGGAAAGCTCGCGGCATTCGCCGGAGTGAGCGAATTCCCGGCGCGCGTGAAATGCGCGATCCTCCCGTGGCACACGCTGAAGAACGGGTTGGTTTCAGAAACGACCGCAGTGACAACTGAATCTTGAAGGAGTATGTATGGGATCAACGGAAACAAAGACAACAGAGCAGATCGTCGATATCACGCCCCGCGCCGCGAGGGAGATCCGAAAGGTCATGTCGGAGAACGATATTCCGGAAGCGCATGGGCTTCGCATCGGCGTGAAAGGCGGCGGATGCTCCGGGCTTTCCTACGTGCTCGGGTTTGAAGAACAGCCGCGTGAGACGGATACGGTCTTCCAACGCGAGGGACTCACCGTCTATGTCGATCCGAAGAGCCTGCCGCATTTGGATGGCACGACCCTTGACTTCGCAGGGGGTCTGGACGGACGAGGATTCGTCTTCAACAATCCGAACGCGAAGAAGACCTGCGGATGCGGACAATCGTTCTGCGGCTAGCAGTGGAAGGAACGTCACGATGACGCACAATCATGAAAAGCAGGTCCCCGATGCGTCGGTCACGGACGGAGTGAATCCGGCGACCGGGGGTCGCATGGTGACCGAAGAACGCGTGTGGGAAGCGTTGCGGCAATGCTATGACCCGGAGATTCCGGTGAATATCGTCGACCTCGGGCTCATTTACGGTCTCAAGATCGAAGAGGAAATGCCCGGCGAGGCGAATGTGTTTATACGGATGACGCTGACCGCTCCCGGCTGTGGAATGGGGCCGGTGATCGCGGGGGACGTGAAGCGTCGAACCCAACAGATTCCCGGCGTCCGGAACGTCCTGGTCGACGTCGTCTTCGATCCACCCTGGAGCACATCGTTGATGAGCGAGGCCGCACGGCTGATGCTCAATATCAGCTGACATCGGTTTGGACAATCACAAATCTAATCATGAGGAGATAACACGAATGGCATACGAATGGAAATTCAATCCCCGGCCGTACTCGGATGAAGAAGCGAAGAAGCTCTTGGCCGACGTCATGAGTCCGGAGACCTCCGACTGGCACTACAACACGCACCAGAAGGGTTACGTCACCGCGCTCAACAACATTGAGAAGGCGCTGGAAGGCGCGGACCGCGCGACTGCCAATGGGAACTACAGCCCGATCGGCGAGCTGAAGCGGCGTTTCACCTGGAATCATGCCGGCGCTCTGCTGCATGACATCTACTGGGAAGTGCTCGGTGGCGATGGCGATGCGAACAAAGGCCCTGAGGTGAAAGCTGCCATTGAGAAGGAGTTCGGTTCGTTCGATGCATGGAAAGCGGACTTCAAGGCAGCGGCCGTCTCCGCGAAATTGAGCGGCTGGGGATTGCTTGTGTTCGATCGCCTGTATTCGGGGCGCCTGCTGAACGTCACGGTCGACGAACACCAATACGGCGCCATCTGGGGCGGCGTTCCCCTGATCTCCCTTGATGTGTTCGAGCATGCCTACTACCACAAGGACGGGCCGGGTCGCGCGAAATACATCGACAACTTCATCGCCCATCTCCACTGGGGCCGGATCAACGAACGATACAAGAAATTCGTTGTCGGGAAATAACGACTGCAATGCAGACGCACGAACAGGGCCGGAACATTGTTCCGGCTTTGTATTGTACGGCGGTTGCTCCTCTGAACACATTTTCGTAGAATTCCTCATCCGACACGACTGAAGGTACAGATGTCCCCCGCCGCTTTTCGCCTCATTCTCTTCGGCTTTCTGCTTTCAATTCCGGCCTTTGGACAGCATCCGCTTGAGCCCTCCCTTGCCGTCCGCGTTTCTCCCAAGCGACTCACGCAGAGTGTCCGCGATCTGGTTGCGTTCGGCAATCGCCAAGGTGGAACGCCGTCCGGCGACAAATCGGCGGCGTTTGTCGAGGCGCGTTTCCGATCGTTTGGCATATCGGCGTGGTCCGTAGAGGACGACGAACGCCGGGTCTGGCAAAACGAACGCTGGACTCTCGCCGTCGATCAACCAAAGCGCCTCCGAGGACTCATTCAGCACGCTGCACTCGCAGGATTCTCTCACTCGGTCCCCACGCAAACCGCACGGCTCGCACTCGCTTCAGACGACGAGAACATGGTCTGGGGAACGCTCGACAGCGCCGTTGTGCTCTACATCGGCAATGAAGGGAAATGGCGGGCCCGGTATCAAAAGATCGTGGAAGCCGGAGCGCTGGCGCTGTTGGTCTTCGAGCGGGAAGGGATCGTTGGATACGGACAGGCCGCAGAAGTGCACATCCTGAGCACGAAAACGGAGCATCCGATCCCG
>JALONE010000299.1 GCA_025455125.1 Bacteroidota bacterium | reverse complement strand
CTTGCGCTTGACAACCTTCGGAACACGATCGGCCTCGATGCATCGACAAGCATTCGCGTCGACGATCCTCTGACGTTCCAAGCCGTAGATGACACCGTCGTTGCCAATGCGGAAGCCCTGATGCTGGATGTCAATCCGAATCTGCAAGCCGTCAAGCGCCAGATGAATTTGAACGACGCTGCCGTGTTCGCGGAACGCTCAAGCTATCTCCCGATCGTGTCTGCGTTCGGTCAGTATCAGTTCCAGGCGGCGAAGAACGAGTTCAACTTCAACCGGCGCGACTTCATCCGAAGCTCGCAGGTCGGGATCAGCGTGTCGCTCAATGTGTTCCAGGGATTCCAGACCTATTCTCGCGTGGAACAGGCGCAGCTGGAACGGCGCAAGAGCGAAGAACAGCATGTCTCGCTCGAGCGTTCTCTGCGGATGGGGCTCAATTCCGTGAAAGGAAATCTCGGGTCGGCCCGGAAGCGCATCGACGCGCAGGACAAGACCGTTGAAACGGCGGAACGCGGATACAAGATCGTTACCGCCCGGTTCCTGGCAAGTGCGGCAACCCAACTTGAAGTGAACGACGCGCAACTTGCCCTCGTGCAGGCCCGCGTCAACCGGCTCCAGGCCATCTATGATTATCTCGTTGCCGCCGCCGATCTCGACCAGTTCCTTGGACGGGTCCCGGCGTATGTGAACGGATTGGAAGACTAACGAAAACCTCGAGAAGGACGTATCCCATGAAGAAGAACATCGTGTTGACTCTCATCGTTGTGGCCTTGCTTGCTGCCACGGCGTTGCTCGCTTCCTGTTCCAAGTCCGATTCTGCCGCCGCTGCAAATGCGCCTTCGGCCACCACAGTGACGGTCCGCGCCGAGACCCTCACACCTGCCCGCATCATCGATGCCATCCAGGTGGCGGGGACGATCAAAGCCTATGAGGACGTCATGATCGCACCCGAAGAAGGGGGCGTGGTGAGAGAGTGGAAGGTGGCAAAAGGACAGTATGTCCGCAAAGGAGCTCTCATCGTAACGTTGCGCGACGAGGTCATCAAGGCAAGCTACGATGGAGCGAAAGCCCAGTATGAAATGGCGGCGCTGAATCTCGACAAGCAGGAAAAAGTGTTCGAGCAGCAAGGGATCAGCGAGCTCCAGTACAAGAACCTGCAGTTCAGCCGCGACGCCGCCAGGGCGAATGCCGACCTGATGAAGGCCCGATGGGAGCGGACGCAAATCGTCAGCCCGATCAACGGCATCCTCGAAGATCACGCGGCGGACGAAGGAGAGTTCGCACCCCCAGCTGTCCCGATCGCCCGCGTTGTGAATGCCGACCGCGTCAAGATTCAGGCGGAGGTCCCGGAGCGATTCGCCGGGATGGTGTCGCTGGGAACGAAGGCGGAGGTGACATTCGACGCCTTTCCAGATGACACGCTCCGCGGCACGGTCTCCTTTGTGGGAACGACCGTTTCGTCGGCGAACCGTTCGCTGCTCGTTGAGATCGTCTTGAGCAATCCCTCGCGCCGGCTCAAGCCGGAAATGATCGCCAAGGTGAATCTCGTCCGCGCCGTCAAAGCGGCCGCCGTCGTTGTGAGTGAGAACATCATCCAGCTCGTCGACCGTGATCGCCGCATCGTCTACGTGGTAGAAGGAGGGAAGGCGGTGGAGCGCCGCGTGAAGATCGGAGCGCGACAAGGGACGATGGTGGAGATCGTGGAGGGATTGCGCGCCGGCGAACGGGTCGTCGTTGCGGGATTCCAGAAACTTGCGACGGGAACGCCTGTCGCCGTCGTCAATTGACCATTGCCTGCGTCGTCTGAACCAGAAAGAGAGCACCAATGAAACTGTCCCATCGTGCCATTGACAATCGGGTTGCGGTGTATCTGCTCATGGCGATCATCCTCATTATGGGATGGAGCGCGTACACGTCGCTTCCGAAAGAGGCATCCCCCGACATCTCTATTCCCATCGTCATCGTGACGGTCCCGTACATCGGCGTCTCGCCGACCGACATCGAAGGCCTGGTCGCGCAGCCGCTCGAACAAGCGCTGAAGTCGCTCAAGGACGTCAAGGAGATCCGCTCTGTTTCCAAGGAGGGATTGGCGACGATCCGCGTGGAGTTCAACACCGGCATTGATATCGACGAGGCGATCCGGCGCGTTCGCGACAAGGTGAGTTCCACGCGCAATCAGCTCCCGAGCGATATTCTGGAACCGAATATCATCGAGATCAACCTGAGTGAGTTCCCGATCATGTACGTGAATGTCGGGGGCGAAGCCGGTCTGGCGCGGCTCAAAGTGATCGCGGAGGATATTCAGGACAAGGTCGAATCGGTCCCGGGCGTTCTGCGTGCCGACATCAGCGGGGGACTCAACCGCGAAGTCCGCGTCGAATGCGATGTATACCGGCTGAACGCATATCAGGTAAGCTTTGAGGATGTTTCCAATGCCATCCGAAACGAGAACCTGACGATTCCCGGCGGGTCCATCGACGACAAGCAGACGAATTTCTCCGTCCGGATTCCCGGCGAATTCAAGGAACCGCGGCGCCTGGAAGACATCATCCTGAAGATCCAGAACGGCAAACCCATCTACCTGCGGGATGTCGCGACGGTGGATTATTCTTTCGAGGACCGCGCCAGCCATGCTCGTTTGAACGGACGCGAGGTGGTTTCCCTCGGCGTCCGCAAGCGTGCCGGCGAGAATCTCATCCGCATTGCCGATGAGGTCAAACAGATCGTGGAAGCGCAGCGTGCGATCGTTCCGGCCGGCATCTCGCTGGAGATATCGAACGATCAGTCGGAGTTCATCCGCACCTCGGTGCACGAGCTGGAGAACAGTATCATCACGGGCATGGTCCTCGTCGTCCTCTCGCTCTTTATGTTCTTCGGAACGAAGAACTCGATCCTCATCGCAACCGCCATTCCCTTGTCGATGTTCATCGGGTTTATCGTGTTGGGCGCGTTCGACATCACGCTCAATTTCGTCGTTCTCTTCTCGCTCGTTCTCGTCCTCGGGATTCTCGTCGACGATGCGGTGGTCGTCATCGAGAACATCTACCGGCATCAGCAGGAATATCACAAGACGCCGGTGCAGGCAGCGAAGGATGCCATCAGCGAGGTGGCCGTGCCCGTGTTCACCTCAACGCTCAGCACCGTGTCCCCGTTCATTCCCTTGCTCTTCTGGCCGGGGACCTCG
>JALONE010000298.1 GCA_025455125.1 Bacteroidota bacterium | reverse complement strand
TTCAACGCCACGCTCATAAGTCCGTATTCGAATCGAACTTATGCCTGTGCGTTCAACGAAATTTACATTCGTTCCGCGCGGTTGGAAAGCCCTGTGATTACGGATTCTGCGGCCAATATCAGACACTGCAATCGTGTTGAGTCTTCCTTTTGCAACAGGAACGACGACGTGCGGAGCCCCCGTGTCAAGGCTATGGAGAGTGATCACGCCTCCGCCTTCCTTCAAACGAATGCCAAATGTCGCATCTGGAACGTCTTTCATCGCCAGGGTGACCCTTTTCGACGCTACCGAGACCCGATAGACGTAGCCAAGGGCTTCGAAAGCATGCTTCGCCGCCGCAATCCCCCGTTCAACGGCGAACCGGGCGACACACCGCCCTCCATTCCCGCACATGCCCCCGTAGCTGCCATCTGCGTTGTAGTACATCATCCGATAGTCGGCCACAACGCTTCGTTCGACAAGGATTAATCCATCGGCGCCGATGCCAAAGCGGCGGTCACAGAGTCTGCGGGCAAGACGAGGGGCAAATCGGATGGTGTTCTTCTGGTTGTCGATGACCACGAAGTCGTTGCCGGCACCGGTTAGTTTTGCGAAGGCGATCCGCTTCATCTGAATTCGTCCGTCACGCGCGGCTCTTCAATTCGAACCAGAAGGTGGTACCCGTCTTTCCATCGCTCTCCACAGCGATGGCGCTCTCATGCGCCTCGACGATGTGCTTGACGATGGCAAGACCGAGTCCCGTTCCCCCCAATTCGCGCGATCGGTTTGCGTCGACGCGATAGAACCGCTCGAAGATGCGTGCCTGGTGTTCCTCCGCGATGCCCGGGCCGGTATCCTGGACAAACAACCGTATGGTACCGTTCTTCTCCAGTGCTCCCATGCGGACGTGTGCTCCCTCGGGAGAATATTTCGTGGCGTTATCGAGGAGATTGCGCATCACAGAGCGAAGAAGCTCCTTGTCCCCAAGCGCAGAGATATCGCGTTCTGCTAATTGCACATCGAGTGTCTGGTTCTTGCGTTTCAGGGTCTCCTCGAATTCCTCCTGCACGTCTTTGATGAACTCATTGACGCTGAAGAATCGGACGCTCGGCTTCATCTCTCCCGATTCCATTCGCGAGATCTCGATGAGGTCGGTCAACAATTGGTCGAGCCGGTTAGCTTGCGCTTCCGCCTTCTCGAGGAACCGCTTCTGGAGCGCTGCATCCGGGACGCCATCAATAAGCGTCTCCAGAAATCCCTTGAGCGTGAACAACGGCGTACGCAATTCGTGGGAGACATTCGCGAGGAACTGGCTCCGGACCGTTTCAAGTCGCTGCAGCTGAATGGAATCCTGATTGAGCCGGGCGACAAGCTGGTTCAAGGTTGCCGACAGTCTCCCGATCTCGTCACGCGTCCGAATGGGAACAGAGCGTGCGAGCTCTCCTTGCTCAACCCCTTTGATGAGCTGATCCATTTCCTCAATTGGACGCGAGATCTGGCGCGAAACGACCACCGCGACGGCGGAGACGAGCATGAGCGTCAATAATATGCTTGCGGTGACGATCAGCCGGATGCGGGACTGCATCTCCTGGATCTCCGCGAGCGACATGGCGGCCCGCACGTACCGCGTTCGCGCGAAGGGTGCACTCGACGCCAAACCGGATACCGGCCGCGCCAAGTAGGCCATCGGGGATTGAACCGATGTGCTGAAGCGTTGAGCGACGCCCATACCCGTACGACGTGCATCGAGCAGCTCAGGCCTTCCGGCGTGGTTTTCGAGCTGTTCCAGCGCGGAATCCGCTAGCGACGATTCGAACAGGACATTCCCCGCGTCATCGATAAGCGTGATGCGAATGGCCGTTCGTGCGGCGATATCACGCAGGAGCACGGCGGCATCGTTGGTCTGACTCGCTTCTGTGCGATAGCGCTGCAGGATGGATACAACCGTGCTGACTTGACCGTTCAACTCTGTGACGATCCTGTCGAACTGGTATTCTTCGATCTGGTAATCCGTGATCCATCCGGCAACGATCAACGCAATTGCGGAGATCAGAACGAACGTCAATGTGATCTTCGACCGAATGGAACGCATCATTCCTCCACGTGAAAACGATATCCGACGCCCTTCACCGTTTCAATATATACTGCAAAGCGGCCGAGTTTCTCACGGATCTTGCGGATGTGTACATCGATCGTACGGTCGACGACGTATACATCCTGTCCCCAGATCTCATTCAGCAGCGTTTCGCGCGAGACCACGCGGTCCGGGTGTCGCGCGAGGAACAGGAGCACTTCGAATTCCTTCTTGGGCAACTGAAGTTCCTGTTTTCCCATCTGCACCGTGTAATTCGACGCATGGATGCGGAGGCCGCCGATCTCCACGACATCCCCCTCCATGGGCGTTGGTGCGGCCTGCTGGCGGAGCGTTCGTCGAACCCGCGCGATGAAGGTACGAATGCGTATGGGCTTGGTGATGTAGTCTGCGGCACCGAGTTCGAGGCCGAGCACTTCGTCGACCTCGCTGGAACGCGCGGTCAGGAAAATGATGGGGATGGAAATCGTTTTCGGATTCGCGCGGATGGCCTTGGCAAGATCCCAGCCGTCCATTTCGGGCATCATGATATCCAGCACGCAGAGATCGATACCTTGTCCCAACAGTTTCAGCGCCTGCTTTCCGGTCCGCGCGGTGAGAACGCGGTAGCCTTCCTTCTGCAGGTTGAACTGGAGCAACTCAAGGATATCGTCTTCGTCGTCGACGAGGAGGAGGGTCTGTGGCATAAGACGAGGATGTGGTGGAATCCGTACGTCGCGATCGTTTGGTGGAGGTGCGGGGAGTCGAACCCCGGTCCGAAGAGAAGATCCTCAAGACATCTACATACGTATTCTGCCGTTGAATCTCGCGCGTGGAAACTCCGGCAGACAGGATTGACCACACGCCAGCCCAAGTGTACCGTTCATCACGGTTCGCCCCGCTCCCTTGGACCAAGAGCGATGCTAGCCCGTTTTAGCGACGTCTAGGATGCCCCGAACGGGCGCGTGACATCAAAGACGGGTAGCCTACGTATTAGGCTGCCAGTGCGTAGTTGTAATCGGCACTTATGAATTTACCGCTTCTTTAGCGTGGACACGGCGACCACGGTATGCAGTCCTGAGCGTCCTCATCCCCGTCGAAGCCAAGTCACCCCCGGAGAATCTGATGCTCAAAT
>JALONE010000297.1 GCA_025455125.1 Bacteroidota bacterium | reverse complement strand
GGTTTTGTTCCGAGGGGAAACTCGGAGATGACGGCGCCGGATTCCGCGATGCGTTCCATCAGCCGCCGATTCTCCGCGGGATACGGAACGTCGAGCCCGGATCCAATGACGGCGCATGTTCGTCCGTGAGCCCGCAGTGCCGCGTTGTGAGCGACGGTATCGATCCCCCGCGCGAGTCCGCTGATGACCGTCAACTCGTGCTCCACCAACTCGCGGCTGATGCGTTCGGCGGCCCGTTCCCCGTACGACGACGGACGACGCGTTCCCACGACGGCGATCGCGGGAGAACGCAAGCACTCCAGGGTTCCTTGAACAAACAGCAGAGGGGGCGGATCATAGATGCGGCTCAGGAGGTCCGGATAAGCCGGATCCCACGACGCGACGATCTGAACGCCGAGGCGCTCTGCGCAGGCGACCTGGTATTCCGCAAATCGTTCTCCCTCATGATGCTTGATCGCCGATGCCAACGTTCGGTCGATCCCGTACACACGAATGAGTTCTCGCGGCGACGCCTGGAGAACAGCGTGGGCTGAGCCGAAGTGATTCAGCAGCGAGCGGATCTTGAGCGGTCCGATTCGCGGGATGGACAGCAAACGCAATAGATGGAAGACATCGGATTGGTGCTGCGGCATGACCGCTCCCCCCTTGGCTCAACGGCGCGAATGATGCAGGCTATCTTGGCATGTAGGCGCTGACCCCGAACGGCACGGCGTGAATCGTGATGCCGACGGCGAGAGTTCCCCGGTCTCCCATCGTGAGAAACACTCCCGGAGAGAACGTGCCGATGTTCAGCACGCCGGGATAGATATTCACGCGCAGGCGCTCGAGATAGTACTCAGAAACGAGGAGGGATGCAAGGAGGGAATTGGAGCGATCATAGAAGAGTCCCGCCGTGGCGCCCACATGGATGGTGCGGGTCGAGATGCCGTTCGTCGCATCGGTTTCCCACACACCGGTCTGCATGGCGCCCGCACCGAAGGAGAACGAAGTTGCATCCCGAAGTTTCAGCGTCGCGCCCAGGAGCGTTGATTTCCCCAGAAGGAGAAACGGCTGGATGGAAGAGGACAACGACCAGCGATACTTCGCGACGAAGCTGTGACCGAAATTCCGGAATGCGAACGGTGCGAAGGAAAACGCAATCTGCGGGGACCAGTTGTTCATCTGCCAACGATCAGAAAAATAGCGGGCGACATCGTCGAAGCTGAACAGTACGATGCCGAGCGGATCGAATATCAACAGGTCGGCGATCGCATCGACATTCGGCCGAACGTCGGGCCCGTTCTCGACGATCTCATTCAACGCATGATAACTCATCGCGGTGATCGCACCAGCGAGCATCGGCATGGGGACGTCATGTGCCTCGTACCATTCGGAAAGTTTGCGGTATTCCATCCCTCCGCCGATCAGATGCAGGATGTAGTTGGGGGCCCACTGTGCATGCCGCACGTCGAGGCTGAGGGGGAAGACCTCTTGCCGGAGGAAGCGATTCCAACCGTATCTGTTCAGGATCGGTCCCGGAGAGGCGATGCTTTTCCAGACGCTTGTCGCGCCGGTTCGAAGCGGGAGCGCTGATGCTCGGGTGGAACTGGCGTACGACTGAAGCACATCAAGCCCGCCGTGCAGGAAAACGGCGAGGGGGTGATACATCGCATCGGAGCCGTACGGGAGATTGCGGTAGAAAAAGAAGGACGAATCCTGTGCCTGCATCGATGCGGGCGCGCAAGATGCAGCGAGGAGCAAAGTGACGAACGCGGTCCGGATGAAGCGAGATCGCATTGCTACGCCGACGTGATCGCAGCCGTGAACTCGCTCACCAGACGGTCCGCCTCAGTCTTGTTCGGTGCCTCGGCGATGATCCGGATGATCGGTTCGGTGTTGGATTTCCGCAGGTGGACCCAGGAGGTGGGGAAGTCGATCTTCAATCCGTCCGTTGTCGTGACCGCGCCCTTGGAGGCGTATGCTTCTTGGATGCGGCGCAGCGCGGCGTCTGCGTCGATGGATCCCAGGTCGACCTTCCCCTTCGTGATCTCGTACGAGGGCATCGTCGCTCGCAGGGCAGACAGCGGTCCGCCGAAGTCCGCGAGTGCCTGGAGGACGAATCCGATGCCAACGATGGCGTCGCGTCCGGCGTGGATCTCGGGAAAGATGACGCCGCCGCTCCCTTCGCCGCCGATGACCGCGCCGATCTCGACCATCCGTTGCGCGACGTTGATCTCTCCGACAGGTGTTTTCTCGATCTTGCCGCCGTTCGCCTTCACAACGTCATCCACTGCGCGGGTGGTGGAAAGATTGATGACGACGCGTTGGGATTTCGAACGCATCTTCTCAAGAACGAACTTCACGCATGTGGTGATGGTATACTCTTCTCCGTACGGTTCCCCTTTCTCCGTAATCAGGACAAGCCGGTCAACATCAGGGTCGACGGCGATGCCGAGGTCGGCGGCGGTTTCCTTCACGCGCGCACACAGACCGGTGAGGTTCTCCGGAATCGGCTCGGGCGTATGACCGAAGACACCGGTGAGGTCACAGTGAAGCGGAACGACCTCACAACCGAGCGCGTCGAGTAATCCGGGGACGATGGCGCACCCCGCCGCGTTCACACAATCGAGTACAACCTTGAATCGTCGACGCCGGATCTCTTCGACGCGGACGAGGGGATGCGAGAGCACAGCATTGACGTGATCAGAGAGGAACGATTCCCGCTGCTCGAACGAACCCTGACGGTCCCATGGAACATATGAGCGCTCAGTGCGGTCCGCGATCGCCCAGAACGCCTTATTCTGGTCCGCATTGAGAAAGAGGCCGGACGGCGCGAAGAACTTCATACCGTTCCAGACCATCGGATTGTGGCTCGCGGTGATCGAAATTCCGCCGGAAGCACGGAGGCGTTCGACCGCCAGCGCAACCGTGGGAGTCGGGCAGATGCCGAGCGAGATGACATTGCAGCCCATTTCGCGGAGTGTCGCACTCGCGACGTCAGCGATGGAGCTTCCCGTGATCCGGCCATCCCGCCCGATGACAATCGTGCCTCGCTGACAATACTCGGCGTACGCGCGCACAAAGCGCACGACTGTTTCCGGCGTAAGAGTGTTTCCGACGATACCACGAATGCCCGAGATGCTGACCATCAACGCCATGCGTTTTCCTCCGAAATAGAGCCTAATATAGCGACCGACCCCGGGAGAAGCAAGGAAT
>JALONE010000296.1 GCA_025455125.1 Bacteroidota bacterium | reverse complement strand
GAAGCGCTCGCCGGGTACTGCCGCAATGTGAACGTGTTCATCAATCTGGACGGGTCGATCACGGTCACGGACGATGGCCGCGGCATTCCGACCGACATGCATGCAGAAGAGAAGCGCTCGGCCCTCGAAGTCGTCATGACGGTCTTGCATGCGGGGGGCAAGTTCGACAAGAACACCTACAAGGTCTCTGGTGGACTGCACGGCGTCGGCGTTTCGGTCGTCAACGCGCTCAGTGAGTGGCTTGAGGTCGAGGTCACGCGCGACGGAAAGGTGTTCTATCAGAAATACAAAAAGGGCGATCCGGTCGCGGCGGTGAAGTTAACCGGCAAGGCGCCGAAGGAAACGACGGGAACGAAGATCACTTTCATGCCCGACGGTTCGATCTTCAAGAACCGGACGTACAAGTTCGAAATGCTTGCAGAGCGCTTGCGGGAACTCGCCTTCCTGAATCCGGATGTCACGCTTGTCATCAGCGACCTCCGCGGGCGAACCAAACAGGAAGAGACGTTCCACTTCAAGGGTGGGCTGATCGAATTCGTCAAGTACATCGATGCGACGCGCCCCGCCATTACGAAGAAGGTCATGTATGCGAAGGGCGACGACAAGGACGAGAACGGCCGCACGGTCGAAGTCGAGGTCGCCTTCCAGTACAACGATCAGTACAACGAGAATGTGTTCACGTATGTGAACAACATCAACACGCACGAGGGAGGAACGCATCTGGTCGGATTCCGCTCTGCCCTGACGCGAACGCTGAACAATTATGCGTCGAAGGCCGGATTAGTCAAAGAAGGAGGCGTTCAGCTAACGGGAGACGACTTCCGAGAAGGATTGACGGCCGTCCTCAGCGTGAAGGTCCCGGAGCCGCAGTTCGAGGGACAGACGAAGACGAAGCTGGGCAACAGCGAAGTGAAGAGCATCGTGGAATCCACGGTCGGGCCGGCGCTGGCGGATTGGCTGGAGAACAACTCTCCCGATGCAAAGCGCATTATTGACAAATGCTTGCGGGCGGCGGAAGCGCGCGAGGCGGCACGAAAAGCGCGCGACATCGCACGGCGAAAGAACGCCTTCGATTCCGGCGGACTCCCGGGAAAACTCGCCGATTGTTCCATCGAGGATCCAGAGCATTGCGAGCTCTACATCGTTGAGGGAGATTCGGCCGGCGGAAGCGCCAAGCAGGGACGCGACCGCCGTTTCCAAGCCATCCTCCCGCTGAAGGGAAAGATCCTGAACGTCGAGAAGGCCCGCCTGCACAAGATCCTGGAGAACGAGGAGATCCGGGCGATCTTCACCGCGATCGGCGCAGGCGTCGGCGAGGACTTTGCGCCGGAAAAGGTCCGGTACGGCAAGATCATTCTTATGTGCGACGCGGACGTCGATGGTTCGCATATTCGCACACTACTGCTCACGCTGTTCTTCCGCTACATGAAAGAACTCATCGAGCTTGGGCATCTGTACATTGCCCAGCCCCCGCTGTACAAGCTGAAGAAGGGAAAGCAAGAGCATTATGCGTTTGATGATGACGAACGCGACGAGCTCCTGAAGCGCATCAAGAGCGAGAAGAAGGGGCGGCCCGAGAAGGAAGAAGAACCGGTCGACGTTGCCGCGGCGCTCGAAGAAGGTGCGGTCGTCAAAGAAGGGGGCGTCACCATTTCGCGCTTCAAGGGATTGGGCGAGATGAATCCGGAGCAGTTGTGGTCCACGACCATGAATCCGGAAACCCGGACGGTCCTTCAGGTGACGATCGAAAACGCTGCCGATGCTGACCGGACATTTTCCATTCTCATGGGAGACGAGGTCGAACCCCGGCGCGACTTCATCGAGAAGAACGCGAAGTATGTGAGAAACCTGGATGTGTAGGAATATCCCATGGCCCATGTAAACGAAAAAATCGTTCCTGTTGATATCGAAGAAGAAATGAAGGGATCGTACATCGATTACTCGATGTCGGTCATTGTCGCGCGTGCGCTGCCGGATGTGCGGGACGGTTTGAAGCCGGTCCATCGGCGCGTGCTGTTCGGCATGCAGGATCTCGGCCTCGCGAGCAACCGTCCCTACAAAAAAAGCGCGCGTATCGTCGGTGAAGTTCTCGGTAAATACCATCCGCATGGCGACATGGCCGTGTACGACACCATGGTCCGCATGGCGCAGGAGTTTTCGATGCGCTACATGCTGGTCGACGGTCAGGGAAACTTCGGTTCGGTCGACGGCGATTCTCCCGCGGCCATGCGCTATACCGAGGCGCGGCTGACGCGGGTTGCAGAAGACATGCTGCGCGACCTTGACAAAGGCACGGTCGACTTCGTTTCCAATTTTGACGATACGCTGAAAGAGCCAAGTGTTCTGCCGGCGCTCGTGCCAAATCTGCTGGTCAACGGAACGAGCGGTATCGCGGTCGGCATGGCCACCAACATCCCGCCGCACAATCTGCGCGAGGTCGTGGACGGCTGTATCGCGTACATCAAGGACAACGGCATCAGCAACGAGAAGCTGATGAAGCTCATCCCCGCACCGGACTTCCCCACCGGAGGCATCATCTACGGCTACGACGGCGTGCGCGAGGCGTACACCAAGGGAAAAGGACGCATCGTGGTCCGCGCCCGCGTAACGATCGAAACGGGCAAGGGAGATCGTCAGCGCATTGTTGTGAGCGAGCTTCCGTACCAAGTGAACAAAGCCAGCCTCATCGAGAAGATCGCCGACCTCGTGGGTGAAAAGAAGCTTGAGGATATCGCCGACGTGCGGGACGAATCCGACCGCGACGGGTTGCGTGTGGTCATCGACCTCAAGCGGGAAGCCACTCCCGAGGTCGTGCTGAACAACCTGTACAAGCACACGCAGATGCAGACGACGTTCGGCGTCATCATCCTGGCGCTCGTCGACGGCCGTCCGCAGATCCTGCAACTCCGCGACCTCATCCGTCATTTCATCGATCATCGGAATGTCGTCGTCGTCCGACGGACGAAGTTCGAGCTGGATGAAGCCGAAAAGAAGGCGCACATCCTTGAAGGCTACATAATTGCGCTGGACAACATCGACGAGGTCATCGCGCTCATCAAGAAGTCTAAGGATGTTGAGAGCGCAAAACTCGGGTTGATGAAGCGGTTCAAGCTGTCCGAGATCCAGGCGAAAGCCATCCTCGACATGCGGTTGCAGAGGCTGACCGGCCTGGAGCGGAAGAAGGTCGAAGAAGAGTACCGCG
>JALONE010000295.1 GCA_025455125.1 Bacteroidota bacterium | reverse complement strand
GGGAGAATATACGGAAACTTCTACACAGGAATCACACGATCACAGCCGCCACAGATACGAGGCCTTAAAGAACAACCCTCGACGCGTCTGAAGAAATTCCTCGCTCGGAACGCAGCGGCCGTCTTCCCAGCGAATCCGTTCGTGAACGGACCCGTAGCCGCCGTAGACTACCGTTCCGGGAATGTACGTGAACGAAACAAGCGCGTCGGTCAGCAAGCGTTTGCGGAAGTTGTTGTACTCAGCGATCCCGCGCACAAACAGATATCTATTCAATTGATACGTCAGCTTGCCGCGGTTGATCGCATACGCATACAACGGTCGCTCCCCCGTCCGCTCAGCAAAGTCGGTGTACGTGAACGCATACTCCGCGTTGAGATTCTGCATGGGCTGATACCGGGCGCTCAGACTCACGAGCCGGCTTTTGCCTCCAAACGGTTCTTCGGAATAGAAGATGGCGCTGCCGTAGGACGCGGACGCGTTCACAAAGAACGCGCTCGTCATTTGAGATTCATACACGGTCCTGATGCGGCTCACGTTGAAGACCCGCGCGGCAAAGACCTCCGTGCTGTTCCCGTATTGGATGACGGCATTGTGCGTCCCGCCCAGCAGGACTTGCGTGTTGAAATCGTATGATCGCTCCCACAATCCGCTCGGAAGATCCTTCGCTGTCGAAACACGGGCGAGAAAGGATAACCGCCTGAGCGTTTCCGATTCGGGATAGAGCCGAGGAGCGACATAGGCCTCGTAATACTCCAAACCGGGTCGGGGGATGTAGCCCATCTGTGCCACGAAATCCTCCGACAGACGTCCGACGTAAGCGCCATACCCGAAATTGCGGTCGGAATGATCATACCCAACCTCATACTTGTGCCCTCGGCCAAGCTGGGGCAATGCAGGATCTGCGGTCGTCGAGACTAACCCTTGAATGCTGAGCGTGCTTGCGCGTGATATGCGAAGCATGCCGTCAAACCCTCCCAAAGCGTTGTCCCCGTCCTTCACATCCCGGGCCGCGAGCACGGCACCGAGGAAGCTATCATCATCCAGTGCATACCGGTACCGCAGCATTCCGACGCGCGCAGAACGGCCCGCGACGGCTTGCTCCTCGGGCGGGAGCTCATCGACCGCGAACAGTGCAGCGATCGCGTTCTTCCGACTGAGTTTCCCCGTAACCTTCGCGCCGACAATGGGGTTCGCAATGGTCCGCGTATACAGAAGGTCCGGCGTTCCCGTGATCATGAACTGCTCGCTCCCTTCCAAGAAGAACGGACGCTTCTCAGGAAAGAAGAGCTGATACCGCAGATTCACATCGACCTGACCGGCATCGGCTTCGACCTGACTGAAGTCCGGATTGTACGTCGCGTCGAGGATCAGGTCCTGCGTGATCCCATACTTCATCGTCAATCCAAAATCCCCTCGCTGTTCTTCTCGCGTCATTGCACCGTCGACTCGCTGTCCCTTGTTCACAAATGTCACCGCAGGAAGGAGTTCAAATAATGTGTACGGCTTCAGTTTCTCGTACACAAGCGGATGCATCTGCGTGAGCCAAGAGTTCCCTTTTGCAGGGTCAAGCGCAGGAAAGGTGCCCTGCTCGGAACGGCGACTCACGCGGCGTTCGAACACGACTCCCATCTGGACGACATCTTGCTCGGTGAAGCGAATACTCTTGACCGGGATGGCGATCTCAATAACGTATCCATCGTCCGTCAATCTCCCGGCACTCTCCCACACCGTATCGAAATTCCGGTCTTCGTTCGTTGCCGTCGCGCGTGAGTCTCCCTGGATCCCAAGCGGATTGACGTAGAATCCGTACAGCGATTGCTGGTCTCCGAAGGAGTCGAGATTGATACACACCCAATCGTCGCGGAACATGTTGTCTCGGTTTGCAACAGACGATTTGATCGACGCACGATCCCGGTCATGGCACCGGAACGCGAAGTAGAGATGTCCCTCGTCGTAGGCCATCAGAACCTCCGTTTGTTCCGACTGGTCCCTTCCCCAATCGGGAGCATACGTCTTGAATCCGCTCACCTTAGGTGCCAATAGCCACACACCATCGTCGAGGATGCCATCGATGACCGGAGGAACGGCTGCGCGCACCGGACGGAGCGGTTCGATGCTGAACGCTTGCTGAACGCCAAAGAGAATGACCAGGAGTGCGAAAGAGCGGAATCGATGAGAGTGCATACGAGATTCTGCGATGGTGACGGAGAGGAGGAGGAGTTGTGTCGTAACCAATGTTTTACGACTCCCTCCTTCAGAAGTTGCCCGCACCCAGAAGATCCGGCGCCCCCCTTGTAGCTGATGGGATCATTCAGGATATTCTCACACGATGAGACCATACAAACTTCGTGCGCCGGTCCAGCAAATCGATCAAAAGGAAGCACTCGGTCAGCTTGGCGGTGCGTCCGACCTCGAGCAGGACGTCGCGCTGTGTCCGTTGCAGACCATCGAGCCGGTGTTTCGCCGAATGCTCCCCAAGGACAAGCCGATCCTGGAAGCAGGGGCAGGGCGCGGGCGATGGGTACTCCACCTGCGGCGGCTCGGATACGATGTCACGGGGATCGACATTGCTGAAAGCGACGTTGCGTTCGGATTGAAGCATGATCCGACTGTACCGCTTGAGATTCGCGATGTCCTGAGGACGGGATTTGCGGATGGCTCGTTTGGTGCGGTGATCTCGCTTGGCGTGGTCGAGCATTTCGAGGAAGGGCCTCAAGCGGCATTCGCCGAGGTGCGAAGAGTCCTTCAGCCCGGGGGACTGTTCTTCGTCACTGTTCCCACGCGGAATCTCCTTCGAGATCTCGTTGTGCATCGCCTGAAAGATCTCAAACGGTGGATCCGTCAACTGAGAGGAGCCCGGTATGCATTCGATGAATACCGGTACAGTCGAACCGAGTTCACGATGCTTCTCTCCCGGAACGGATTTGAGATCATTGAGATGCATGGCGACGACTTTGTTCCGCCGCGAAGCATGGGAATGTACACCGACATCGGCCTCCTCCAGGATGGCGCAGAGCGCTGGCAGCTGAACAGATTCGGCCGAATCCTTCGCGCAGCGCTCGACCGTTTCTCGCCGCGCCTGCATTGCTCGGGGACGCTCTGGGTGTGCCGCGTTCACGACAGCCATCGGGGATCGCCTTGATCGTATTGCGCGGCGGTACAGAAGAAAGGCTGGTCTCTGTTCGAGGCCAGCCTTTTTCGTTCAATGTGTCCGG
>JALONE010000011.1 GCA_025455125.1 Bacteroidota bacterium | reverse complement strand
GGAAGCATGAGCCACAAGTCCCTCGCCAATCCGTCGGCGTATGAGCGTGCGAACTACATGAAAGCATTGAATCGGTTTCAGGTGTTGGTCTAAGCCGTGTGACGTTGGTTGAGGCGAAAGGGCGGAATGGTGCGGAAAAAACAGACGCAGAAACGAACTCCCAAGAAGGATCTCCTTCGGGCGCTGAATGCGAACCTGACGGCGATCGAGCAGACACCGTTCGTCCGTTCGATGGCGGACGGGAAGGAGTTCGTGTGCTCCGTCTGTGACCAACCCGTCAAACCGTGCGAATCCGATCCCACAGCCGTCTGCGGCCACATGGTTCGCGAAGGGACGGAATCCTGGTTGCTGGAACAGTCTCTTCAGCACCCGGAGGAACGAACGCCGGGCATCTGCATCGCCTGCGGCGGACGCATTGCCCCCGCCCACCTCAAGAAAGATCCCACAGCGGAACTCTGTTCTTCCTGTACTGCCAAGGCCGAGCGGGTCCGGGCTGCCCATTCCTAGGGTACGCCCGGCCGGTTTCGGTTCTTCCCGCTTCGGTTCGTCTCCGCTGCCGGACCCGCAACGCCGCGCGTTGCTTTACGGTCCAAAACTCTGTATACTCAAACGCAAACCGTTTCCCCACATCCGTTCTCACCGAAGAACTCCCCACAACGGAGGATTCCATGATTCGCAAGCAAGAAGCACTCGATTACCATTCGATTGGACGTCGCGGAAAGATCGAGGTTATTTCTTCCAAGCCTTGTCAGACTCAGCGCGATCTCTCGCTCGCCTACACACCGGGTGTCGCGGAACCGTGTCGCGAGATCGAAGCGAATCCCGAAGATGCGTACCGCTACACTGCCAAAGGAAATCTGGTCGCGGTTGTCTCGAACGGGACGGCGGTCCTCGGCCTGGGCGACATCGGTGCGCTGGCCGGCAAGCCGGTAATGGAAGGAAAAGGCGTGCTCTTCAAGCGGTTCGCCGACATCGACGTCTTCGACATTGAACTGAATTCGCATAATCAGGACGAGATCGTCCGCGCGGTCCAGATGCTCGAGCCGACCTTCGGCGGCATCAACCTGGAAGATATCAAAGCGCCGGAGTGCTTCTATATTGAAGAGAAGCTGAAGGCGACGATGAGCATCCCGGTGTTCCACGACGACCAGCATGGTACGGCCATCATCAGCGGTGCAGCGCTCGTCAATGCGTGCGAACTGACCGGCAAGAAGATCGGCGAGGTACGCGTGGTGTTCAGCGGCGCTGGCGCGGCTGGCATCGCATGCGCGAAGTTGTACGAGAAACTCGGCGTGAAACGGGAGAACATGCTCCTCGTGGATACCAAGGGGGTCGTCTACAAGGGACGCACCGAGGGGATGAACGCGTACAAGGAGTACTTCGCGGTCGATACGAAGGCCCGCACGCTCGCCGACGCAATGAAGGGGGCCGACGTGTTCTGCGGCGTTTCCGTCAAGGATATCGTCACGCCCGAAATGATCAAGTCGATGGCCGCCAAGCCGGTCGTGTTTGCAATGGCGAATCCCGATCCCGAGATCACCTACGAACTGGCGACCTCGACGCGGAACGACATCATCATGGCGACCGGTCGGTCCGATTTCCCGAATCAGGTCAACAACGTGCTCGGATTCCCGTTCATCTTCCGCGGCGCCCTGGATGTGCGTGCGACCAGCATCAACGATGAAATGAAGATCGCCGCATCGCATGCGCTTGCAACGCTGGCGAAAGAGGATGTCCCCGATTCCGTGCTCAAAGCGTACAACGTGAAGAGCATGGGCTTTGGGAAGGAATACATCATTCCGAAGCCATTCGACCCGCGCGTCCTCTTCTGGGAAGCGACTGCGGTGGCGAAGGCGGCGATGGAAACCGGCGTCGCAAAACAGCCGATCAAGGACTTCGAGGTGTACCGCGATCAGCTGGAAGCGCGACTCGGCAAGTCGCGTGAGGTGATGCGGGTGTTCGTTCACAAGGCGAAGAGCCAGCCGAAGCGGATCGTGTTCCCGGAAGGGGAAGAAGACAAGATCCTCCATGCGGCGGAGATCCTGGTGGACGAGAAGATCGCCGAACCGATCCTCATCGGCAGCAAGCAGGTGATCAATGAGCGGATCAAGACGCTCGGCATCGACCCGGAAGGAATGCAGATCGTCGATCCGACCGAGTCGCTCCGCTACGACGAATACACCACGACGCTCTACAATATGCGGAAGCGGAAGGGCGCCACGCCGCAATCGGCGAAGCAGCACATGAAGAACCGCAATGTCTTCGGCATGATGATGGTCGAGATGGACGACGCAGACGGCCTCATCTCCGGGATGACGCAGCATTATCCCGAAACGATCCGTCCCGCACTGCAGATCATCGGCACGCGGGAAGGCGTGAAGCGCGTGTGCGGCATGTACATGCTCATCTTCAAGAACCGCACGGTGTTCATCGCCGATGCTACGGTCAATATCGATCCGTCCGCGGAGGATCTGGCTGACATCGCGCTGCTGACGGCTGAGAAGGTTCGGTATCTCAACATCGAACCGAAGGTCGCGATGCTCTCCTTCAGCAACTTCGGAAGCACGCCGCATCCGTTGTCGGAGAAAGTAAAGCGTGCGGTGGCGATCATCAAGGCCAAGGCGCCGAGCCTGACGGTCGACGGCGAGATGATGGCAGACACGGCAACGAGCCCCGATATCGTGGCGGAATTCTATCCATTCACGGACATCAAAGGGGATGCGAACGTGCTGATCTGCCCGGACCTCACCTCGGCGAACATCGCATACAAGTTGTTGGCGAAGCTCGGCGGCGCGACGGCGATCGGACCCATCCTCCTCGGCATTCGTCGGCCGGTGTATCTGCTCGGTCCCGGCGTGGATGTCAACGAGATCGTCAACGCGACGGCGATGGCAGTGGTTGAAGCCCAACGCATCTCCGAAGGAATGCCGGCCCGTCCGGAGGAAGTCCTGGTCGGAAGCAAATCGGCCGTGAAGGCGTAACCAACGGTCGCTTGTTGCGTGCTCTGCGGATGTCTCATCCGCAGAGTATGTTGCTGTAGGAGAGACAACGGCGGGGATCGTGCAGAAGGAGCGCGATTCCCGCTCTGCGTCTTGGTCAGGCGCCCTGCTTACCGCTTTCAAGAATCAATCCCTCCATTTTCCCAAAACTGCCAATATTTCGCAAAAACGGGCGTTTCAATCGCGTGATTTTGCCCGCAAACTCTCACTTGCGTGGCACGTATCTTGAGCCGGCGACAGCATTCCATCATGTGCGACTGATTTGCTGAGGAGATCATGATCCGAGGAACCATCGTTGTTGCACAGGATATCTGCAAAGCCTGTGAACTCTGCATCGCAGCCTGTCCGCAAGATTGCCTCGAACTCTCACCCAACCTGAATATCAAGGGGTATCATTACGTCCAACTGAAGAACGATACCTGCACCGGTTGTGTGAACTGCGCGATTGTCTGTCCGGACAGCGCTATCACCGTCTATCGTCAGGCGAAAAAGCCGAAGGCCGCCTGAATACTTCATTCACCGATTTTCGAAACCGATCATCACCCCATGGGAAATACCAACGGTAATCCTGATGTCAGACTGATGAAGGGAAACGAAGCCCTCGCCGAGGCCGCGCTTCGCGCCGGCATGAAGGCGTACTTCGGCTATCCCATCACGCCTCAGTCTGAAGTGCTTGAATATCTCACCGCGCATGGCCCTGAACATCCGGAGGTCGTCATCCTTCAGGCGGAGAGCGAAGTCGCAGCCATCAACATGATCTACGGCGCGTCTGGCGCCGGCGCGCGCGTCATGATCACTTCCTCAAGTCCCGGCATCAGCCTGATGATGGAAGGGATCTCCTATATGGCCTCGGCGCAACTGCCGGCGCTCATCGTGAACGTCCAGCGCGGCGGTCCCGGTCTCGGCACCATCCAGCCGTCGCAAGGGGACTACTTCCAGGCCGTCAAAGGGGGCGGTCACGGCGACTACCGGCTCATCGTTCTTGCGCCTGCCTCCGTTCAGGAAATGGTCGACCACGTGTTCGAGGGCTTTCGCCTGAGCGAGAAGTACCGCAATCCGGCGATGATCCTCGCCGACGGCGCGCTCGGCCAGATGATGGAAAAGGTCGTGCTTCCTCCGGCCGGCTCGCTGGCTCCGCCGGACTTCGCCTGGGCAACGAGCGGCAAGTCATCAACACGCGATCGCAATGTCGTCACGTCGCTTTTCATTCAGCCGGAACGCATGGAGCAGATCAATCTTGCGTTGCAAGCGAAGTATCGAACCATCGAAGAAGCGGAAGTCCGGTGCGAATCGATCGGCATGGACGATGCGGATGTCGCCCTTGTCGCCTTTGGCCTGACCTCCCGCATCTGCCAGAAGACGATGGAGCTTGCCCGTGCGAAGGGGATCAAGGTGGGACTCATTCGTCCGATCACGCTGTTCCCCTTCCCCTACACGGTCGTGAGATCGTATGTCGATCGTGTCGAGGCATTCCTCACGGTTGAGATGAATGCCGGACAGATGGTGGAGGATGTTCGTTTGGCTGTGGAAGGAAATCGGCCCGTGCACTTCACCGGTCGCATGGGAGGAATGATCCCGACGCCGGAAGAGATACTGGCAAAGGTCGAAACGATCGTTCATCAACCGGCCAAGGCCTGACGGAAGGAGCGAGGATCATGGAGAACACGTTTATCCCTGTAGGCATGGAAGTCGTTTACAAGAAGCCGCAAACCCTGACCGACACGCCCATGCACTACTGTCCGGGTTGTGGACACGGCGTTATTCACAAGATTCTCATGGAAGTCATCGACGAGATGGGCATTCAGAGCGAGACCATCGGCGTTGCGCCGGTTGGATGCTCGGTGTTCGCGTATGACTACATGAATGTGGATATGCAGGAAGCCGCCCACGGACGTGCAAGTGCTGTCGCGACGGGCGTCAAACGCGTTCGTCCTGACAAGTTCGTCTACTCCTATCAAGGCGACGGCGATCTTGCGGCCATCGGCACGGGTGAGACCATCCACACGGTCAACCGGGGCGAGAACATCCTGATGCTGTTCGTGAACAACGGCATCTACGGAATGACTGGCGGCCAGATGGCGCCGACCTCGCTGCTTGGGATGAAGACCTCGACATCGCCGTTCGGACGCGAGGCGAGCACAATGGGATATCCGTTGAAGATCACGGAACTCGTCGCTCAGCTTCCGGGCGCGTACTACGTCACACGGCAGTCGGTCCACACGACGGCGAACGTGCGCAAGCTGAAGAAGGCGATCGAAGCTTCCTTCCGCTATCAGAAAGAGAAGAAGGGAACATGCTTCATCGAGGTCGTTTCGAATTGTCCGTCCGGGTGGAAGATGACGCCGATCGAGGCGAACGAGTGGCTCGAGAAGAACATGTTCCCCTACTATCCCCTCGGCGACCTGAAGGCGCCGAAGTAGACATTCGCGAGTACGAGGAAGATCATGATACAATCGCAAGAGATCATCATCGCCGGGTTCGGCGGCCAGGGTGTGCTTTCCATGGGCCAGCTGATCGCCTACGCGGCAATGAAAGAAGGCAAAGAAGTGAGTTGGATGCCGTCGTACGGTCCCGAGATGCGCGGCGGCACGGCGAACTGCATCGTTATCGTGTCGGAGAACCGCATCAGCTCTCCGATCCTGACACGATTCGACACGGCGATCGTGCTGAATCAACCGTCCATGGACAAGTTCCTGCCGGCTGTCAAACCGGGGGGCTTGCTGATCTATGAACGGTCCACGATCATCCACGCGCCGCAGCGGAACGATATCGAAGTGATGGGACTGTCCGGCCTTGAAGAGGCACAGAAGCTCTCGAGCAAGCAGGTGGCGAACGTGGTCTTGCTCGGAGCATTTCTCGACCGAAGACCTATCGTGAAGCCGGAGACCGTCATCCAGGCGTTGCGCAACGTACTGCCGGCGCATCGTCAGCATCTGGTGCCGGTGAACGAAAAGGCGCTTGCGCGCGGGAAGGAACTGGCGCTCGAAGTGACCGGCGCGGTTGCGTAGGCTGGAATTCGTTGTTCGTGCAGAAGACTCTATGGGAGAGAAGAACATGGCAGAACACATTGAATGCTCGCATGCATGTCGCAACACCTGCGGCCTGTTGAATGAAGCCATCCGGCGGGAAAGCGAGATGGTGAAGGTGTACGAGACGATGATGAGCGATTGCGACTATCCGGACGTCCAGGCATTTGTGCGGGAAGTGCTGGAAGAACGGAGCCGCACCGTCATCCGCATGATGCAGAAGCTGAACGAACTCCGCGCGCGCGGACAGATACTCGACGGAGTGATCTCGAGCTACAATCCCTCCATCTAGCGACCGGCAGAAGACCGACGTTCACGTTCTTCCGTTTCAATCAAAGGGTTCTTCGTATGATCTTCGGCATCCTCAAAGAGAATTTCGTTTCCGAACGACGCATCGTCTTGACGCCCCCCGCGGTGCAGTCGCTGACCTCGGCGGGCCATCAGGTCTACATCGAACGGGATGCGGGGGCGCTCAGCCACTTCCCGGACGAGGAGTTCCGAAAAGCGGGGGGAACCATCGCCTACAGCGCTGATGAAGCACTGCATCGCGCCGACACGGTCCTCAAGATCGCGCCGCCGACCGACGCGGAACTCGGCGCCCTCAACGAAGGGCAATCGCTCTTCTCCGTGCTCCACCTTGCGATCGCCAAGCGGCAGACACTCGACAGGCTCCTGGAAAAGAAGATCTCAGCCGTCGCGCTGGAACTCATCGAAAACGCGCATGGTGACCAGACACTGTTGCAGGTCATGAGCGATATCGCGGGACAGATCTCGATCCACGTTGCCGCACAGTACTTGCAGGCTGAATCGGGGGGACGAGGTGTTCTGCTCGGGAGTCTTCCGGGGATTCCTGCGGCGACGGTCGTCATTCTGGGCGCGGGCGTCGTCGGCCGGACGGCGACCCGGGTCGCCCTTGGTCTGGGTGCGCGCGTGGTGGTGCTCGACCGCGACCTCCGACGATTGCGTGAGCTGGAGGAGCTATTCCAGTGGCGGGTCACGACGGCGATCGCCGACCGCTACTATGTTGAACGCGCGGTCGCAGAAGCCGACGTACTCATCGGCGCGGTCCTGATCAAAGGCGGAGAGAAGACACCTCACGTGGTGACGGAAGCGATGGTGAAGCAGATGAAGCCGGGTTCAGTCATCGTGGACGTTTCGATCGATCAGGGAGGGTGCATCGAGACCAGTCGTCCCACCACGTTGAACGATCCGGTATTCATGGCGCATGGCGTCATTCATTACTGTGTACCGAACATTCCCGCGGCGGTTGCGCGCACCGCATCCGTCGGACTTTCCAATACGTTGCTGCCGTTCCTCCACGAGATCGGCTCGCAAGGAGCTCCGGCGGCGTTCAAAGCAGACAACGGCCTCGCACGCGGTGTGTGCACGTTCGGCGGCCGGTGCACGAATCGCGCAGCCGGTCGCGTCTTCGGCGTCGAAACGACAGACCTTCAACCACTTCTGAAGTGAGCAGTTCTGAACCGAACGGAATGAATTCCCCATGGCCTGGATCGACCAATATCGTTCAAAGTGTGTGACCGCCGATGAGGCGATGGAATCGCTGAAGCCGAATGACCGCATCTTTTTAAGCGGAAACGCGGCGACGCCGTTACTGCTGATGCGTGCGCTGGCGAAACGCGCCGCGGGTCTCTCGAATATCGAGGTCAACCATGTGTTGCTCCTCGGTGAGGATCCGCTCTCGAAACCGGGCATGGAGAAGCACTTCCGCCACAACTCGCTCTTTGTCGGACCAGCAGACCGCGCCGCCATCGCGGCGGGGACATCCGACTACGTCCCGGTCCACCTGTCGAACATCCCTTCTCTGTTCCGCGAAGGGCAATTGCCGTTGGATGTCGCCATCATCCATTGCTCGCCGCCGGACGATCATGGATTCATGAGCTACGGTGTGGAGTGTGCGGCTTCGAAATCAGCGGCGGAAAATGCGAAACTTGTGATCGTGCAGGTCAACGAGCAGATGCCGCGAACGCTCGGCGACGTGTTTATTCACGTGTCGCGTGTGCACAAGGTCGTGGAATGCTCCGAACTGTTGCTCGAATTACCCCCGGCGAATTCGTCGGAGATGGAAGGAAGGATTGCGGATCACATCGCACCGCTCATTGCTGATGGCGCGACGATGCAGATGGGGATCGGCGGGATCCCGGATGCGGTGCTTGCGCGCCTTGAGGGGAAGCACCATATTGGCATCCACACCGAGATGGTCTCCGACGGCGTCGTGAAGGCGATCGACAAGGGCATCATCACGAATCAGAAGAAGACGCTGCATCCGGGCAAGGTCGTCGCGACGTTCATCATGGGATCCCGCGACCTCTATAAGTACGTGCATAACAATCCGCTCTTCGAGCTGCATCCGTGCGATTACACCAACAATCCGTTCATCGTTTCGCAGAATGCGAATATGGTCGCCATCAACTCCTGTATCGAGGTCGATATCACCGGTCAGGTCTGTTCGGATTCCATCGGGACGAAGATCTACAGCGGATTCGGCGGGCAGGTGGATTTCATCCGAGGCGCATCCTATTCGAAGAACGGCAAGCCCATCATCGCCTTGCCCGCCACGACGAAGAATGGCACGGTCTCACGCATCGTTCCGTTCCTCAAGCAGGGAGCCGGTGTCGTCACCACGCGCGCCGACGTCCATTACATTGTGACCGAGTTCGGCGTCGCGTATCTTCACGGGAAGAACCTTCGCCAACGCGCCGAAGCGTTGATCGCGATCGCCGACCCGAAATTCCATTCGGAGTTGGAGGATCGGTTGCGAACCGCGACATTGAAGTAGGCCAGTGACCTGGCAACAAGGTTGGTTTTGGCAAATGCGGGCTGTCCTCTTGCAGGGAGGACAGCCCTTCCTTTTACGCCAAATCCCAAGAATGCGCGAAATATTGCAGGTTTTGGGATTTTGTTGATTATTTCAACAGCGAATTCCACCAAACTTCTACCAATTCTGGCCAAATTTCACCATCATCGTTGGTACATGATTTGCCTTTTGTGAAGCGCTTTCCATTCATTCGAAGAACGCTCATCAACCCTGCGCTCCAATGAACAATCGCTTCAGGCTCCTGCTGTTGATCACTCTCCCCGCCGCCGTCAGCTTCCTGACCGCAGACCTTTCCGCGCAAGTGAACGACGACTGTCTTGCGTGCCACGAAGACAATTCGCTGACGATGGAGAAGAACGGCAAGACCCTCTCCCTCTTCGTTGACAAGAATGGATTCAAGAAGTCCCCGCACGCGAAGCTCGTCTGCACAGCCTGCCACGTCGGATTCGACAAGGACAATGTTCCCCACAAAGAGAAGATTGAGCCCGTCAATTGCCAGTCGTGCCATACCGACGCTCCCGTGAAGCATCGGTTCCACGCAAGCATGATGAAGGCGAATCGGGGAGATCCATCGCTCAACGCTTCCTGCAAACAGTGTCATGGAACGCATTCCATCACGCATCTCGAGGCGGGCGAAGGGATCTATTCTGCAATTAACCAGATCACGACCTGCGGAAAATGTCACGCGGCAGCGAAGGAGTCATTCAGCCGCTCCGCACACGGAGTCGCGCTGAAGGCCGGTGTCGTCGGCGCCCCGGATTGCATCGCCTGTCACCAGCAATCCCTGACGTTTGGCCCCGGTGCGGATTCGCTCCAGGTCAAGCAGGCGCAAACGCAGGTCTGCATGAATTGCCATCGCGACGATCCGAACGTGCGTTCGCGCGTCGCCCCCTCCGCGGGCTTCATCGCGTCATATGACGAAAGTGTCCACGCCTCTGCCTTGGCCGGGGGCAATGCGCGCGCGGCGAACTGCGTCAACTGCCATGGGGGACACGACGTCGGGAAATCGGCGGACCCCGCGTCGCACGTCAACCGGAATCGCATTGCGGAAACGTGCGGAGCATGCCACTCGCCTGAGGAAGAAGCGTTCCGGGGAAGCATCCACGGCGTCGCGGTATCCAAGGGAGTGATGGCGTCTCCGACATGCACGGGATGCCACGGAGAACACAAGATCCTCGGCCGCTCCAATCCCAATGCCCCTATCGCACCCACGAATGTCTCGAGCCAGGTCTGCGCGCCGTGTCATACATCCGTGCGTTTGTCGGAGAAGTACGGCCTTGCCGCAGATCGATTCCGGAGCTTTGAGGATAGTTTCCACGGTCTGGCTGGCCGTCACGGTTCGGTCGAGGTCGCGAATTGTGCGAGTTGTCACGGGTCTCACGATATCAAGCCTTCCACGGACCCCAGTTCACGCGTGCACAAGGATAATCTCATCGCGAATTGCGGAACGTGTCATCCCGGCGCCAACGAGAACTTCACAAAGGGAACGGTCCACGTCATCGCGTCGGAGGGACAAGACGACGTGCTTTACTTCGTTGCGACGGCGTACATCATTCTCATCATCGCGATCGTCGGTGGGATGGTGGTCCACAACATCCTCGACTTCATCACGAAGTCGAAACGGATCCTGCGCGAACGTCGCGATCCGGTTTCGCACGAGCCGAAGCCGCATCGGCTCTACGTTCGCATGACGTTGAATGAGCGGCTCCAGCATGGAACGCTCGTCATCAGTTTCATCACGCTCGTGCTCACGGGATTCGCGCTCCGGTTCCCCGATGCCTGGTGGGTGGTCCCGTTCCGCGACTATGTTCCGGGAGCCTTCGAACTTCGCGGCCTGCTCCATCGCATCGCTGCCGTGGTGATGGTCCTCGCCAGTCTCTATCACACCTACTACTTGTTCTTCGTCCCGCGCGGCAAGCAGCTCCTGCGGGACCTCCTCCCGGTCTGGAAAGACCTGACCGACGCCATCGGCGTGATGAAGTACAACCTTGGCCTGTCGAAAGTCAAGCCGAAGTTCGACCGATTCAGCTACATCGAGAAAGCCGAATATTGGGCGCTCGTGTGGGGGACCGTCGTCATGGGCGTGACGGGTGTGATC
>JALONE010000294.1 GCA_025455125.1 Bacteroidota bacterium | reverse complement strand
TAGTTCGCACGTTCATACGCCGACGGATTGGCGAGGGACTTGTGGCTCATGCTTCCCTTCATCTGTTCGATGGAGACGTATTCATGTTCCATCATCCACTTCTCCAGGCCCTTCAGCACTTTCGTCGCATGTTGCGGCCCGTGCATCAGGAGCGCGGAGCACATCATCGTCACGTCGGCGCCGACCATCGTCAGCTTCAACACATCCTCGTGCGTATGGATGCCGCTCGACGCCGCCAGGCTCGCCTTCACGGTTCCGCGCAGGATGCCGATCCACCGCATCGGCAGGCGGTTGTCGTTGGAGTCGCTCAGCGTCACGCCGGGTTTCACGTCGAGTTCATCGAGGTCGATGTCGGGCTGATAGAACCGGTTGAAGAGCACGAGCCCGTCGGCGCCTTCCTTCACCAGGCGTTCGGCCACATTGGCGAGCGAGCTGAAGAACGGACTGAGCTTCATCGCAACGGGGATCTTCACCGCCTTGCGGACATGCCGCAGGATCTCGATGTACCGGAGTTCCACGTCGCCGCCCGCCAAGCCGCCTTGCGTCGGGATGTAATAGACGTTGAGCTCGATGGCGTCGGCTCCCGCCTGTTCCATCTTCTTCGCATGGTCGATCCAGCCGCCGTCGGTCACGCCGTTCAGGCTGGCGATGATCGGGATATTGACGGCCTTCTTCGCCTTCGTGATGAGGTCCAGGTACTCATCTGGACCCAGATTGTATTCGCCGGCGTCCGGAAAGTACGATAACGCTTCGGCGAAGCTTTCCGTTCCATACGAGCGGTAGTGCTCGAGCGCCTCGGCTTCATGTGTCAGCTGTTCCTCGAACAGCGAATACATGACGACCGCGGAGATGCCCGCATCTTCCATCCTGCGGATCGAATCGAGCGATTTGGACAGCGGGCTCGCAGACGCGACTACAGGGTTCTTCAGTTTCAAGCCAAGATATGTCGTTGAGAAATCCATGGAATCCGTCCTCCGCGGTGACTAGTTCGTCGTGGTCGCTGTTGGTTTGGCGCCGTCGGTCTCTTCATGGGCCAGCTGGGTATACATTGCCCAGCGGACCTTGATGTCCTCCTGCGCCTGTTTCAGAAGCTCGCGTGCCCGTTCCGGATGCGACTTCGTGAGCACGTTGAAGCGGGTTTCGAGCGACGTGAAGTCGGCGATCGAACCCTTCGGATCCTTCGAATCCAGTTTGAAGGGGTTCTTCCCTTCCTTCAGGAGTTCGGGGTTGTACCGGAAGAGGGGCCAGTAGCCGGTCTCGACGGCGATCTTCTGGTTGGTCATGCCGCGCGCCATGTCGATACCGTGCGCAATGCAGTGCGAGTATGCGATCACGATGGATGGGCCGTCGTACGCTTCCGCTTCGATGAACGCGCGCACCGTTTGCGCGTCACTGGAGCCCATCGCCACGCGGGCGACATAGACGTTGTTGTACATCATCGCCATCAGTGCGAGGTCCTTCTTTGCTGTCGGCTTGCCGGCCGCCGCGAATTTCGCCACCGCCGCACGCGACGTGGCTTTGGACATCTGGCCGCCGGTGTTCGAATAGACCTCCGTATCGAGGACAAGAATGTTGACATTCTTGCCCGACGCGAGAACGTGGTCCAGTCCGCCGTAGCCGATGTCGTACGCCCATCCGTCGCCGCCCATGATCCAGATGCTCCGCTTCACGAGGTGCTCGGCAATGCTGAGCAGGCGTTTTGCCTCGGGGGTGTTCATTGCACCGAGCTTCTTCTTCAGCAATGCAACGCGCTCACGCTGCTCATAGATTCCCGCTTCGTCCTTCTGGTCGGCTTTGAGAATGGCGTCGGCAAGGTCGCCGCCGATCTCGTTCGCCATCTTCTGCACCAGTTCCCGCCCCATCTCGTTCAGCTTGTCGACCGTGAGGCGCATGCCGAACCCGAATTCCGCATTGTCCTCGAACAGCGAGTTCGACCATGCCGGACCGCGTCCATTGGCGTCGACCGCCCACGGGGTTGTCGGGAGGTTGCCGCCATAGATGGAGGAACATCCCGTCGCATTGGCGACGATCGCCCGATCGCCGAAGAGTTGGCTGACGAGTTTCACGTAGGGTGTTTCTCCGCAGCCGGAGCAGGCTCCCGAGTATTCGAACAGCGGACGGAGGAATTGCGATCCCTTCACCGTATCGACCTTCACCGTGCGGCGATCGACCTCGGGAATACCAAGGAAGAACTCATAGTTCGCCCGCTCGGTTTCGCGGATTGGAGGCTGGGGCTTCATGTTGATCGCCTTCACCTTCACTTCCTTCTTGCTCTTTGCGGGGCAGACCTCGACGCAGAGGCTGCAGCCGGTGCAATCCTCCGGCGCCACCTGGATCGTGTACTTCATTCCCTTGTACTCGCCCCCCTTGAAGTCGACGGTCTTGAAGGTCTCCGGCGCGTTCGCCAGCGCGGCGGGCTCGAACACCTTCGCTCGGATCGCTGCATGGGGACACACGAGCACGCACTTGTTGCATTGGATGCAGATGTCCGATTCCCACACGGGAATTTCGAGCGCGATATTTCGCTTTTCCCATTGGGCACTCGCGACGGGGAATGTGCCGTCGATCGGCATTGCGCTGACCGGCAGGCTGTCTCCTTTGCCCGCGATGATGCGAGCGGTCACATCCTGAATGAACTTCGGCGCCTTTGCGGAAACGACCGGCGGCATTTCAATGGTGCTCGTGACGTTGCCGGGGACCTTCACTTCGAACAGGTTCGCCAACGTCTGATCGACCGCCTGGTAATTCTGCTGGACGACCGCTTCTCCCTTCTTGCCGTACGTCTTCTTGATCGCGTTCTTGATCGCCGCGATCGCCTCGTCCTTGGGCAGAACGCCGGAGATGGCGAAGAAGCAGGTCTGCATGATGGTGTTGATGCGCGCGCCCATGCCGGTCTTCTTGGCAACCTCGTACGCATCGATCACATACAGCTTCAGCTTCTTGTCGATGATGGACTTCTGGATATGCTTCGGCAGATGGTTCCACACATCGTCGGGACCGTAGAGCGAATTCAGTAGGAACACCCCACCCTGGGCCGCCGTCTCGAGAACGTCAAGCTTCTCGAGGAAGAACCATTGATGGCATGCGATGAAGCTGGCCTGGTTGATAAGATAGATGGACCGGATCGGCCGCGGACCGAACCGCAGGTGGGAGGTCGTCGTCGAACCGGACTTCTTGGAGTCGTAGACAAAGTACCCTTGAGCGTGGTTCGGCGTGTCCTC